>NZ_JBYNDP010000053.1:0-5146 GCF_059783535.1 Tateyamaria sp.
AAGGGCGCAAGGCGCTGCGGATGGAGTATTTCTATCGCGAGATGCGGCGCAAGACAGGCTTGTTGATGGAGGGGGATAAACCTGCAGGGGGCAAGTGGAATTACGACCACGAGAACCGCAAGCCCGCGCCAGACGATGTTGCGTTTAGTGGGCCGCTTCAGTTCACGCCGGATGCTGTGGTTGAGGAGGTACTGGATCTGGTGGAGCGCCGGTTCGGTAACCATTTCGGTGATCTGCGCCCGTTTTGGTTTGCAACGGACCCCGAACAGGCGCAGCAGGCGCTGGCGCACTTCGTGACCTATGCCTTGCCGCGCTTCGGGGACTTTCAGGATGCGATGCTGGCGAACAATCGGTTTCTCTATCACGCGCTGGTGGCGCCCTACATCAACATCGGTTTGCTGGACCCGTTGGAGGTTTGCCAAGCTGTTGAGCAGGTATGGAAGGAGGGGCATGCGCCCATCAACGCGGCCGAGGGTTTCATTCGTCAGATCATCGGGTGGCGTGAATATGTGCGCGGCATCTATTTTCTGGAAGGGCCGGACTATCCGCATCGCAATGGGCTGCACCATCAGCGAAAACTGCCGGATTTCTATTGGGGTGCGGAGACGCGGATGCGCTGTGTGTCCAAGGCCGTTGAGCAGACCAGGGCCGAGGCCTATGCCCATCATATCCAGCGGCTGATGGTGACTGGAAACTTCGCGCTGTTGGCAGGCTTGGATCCGGCAGACGTGTCGGAATGGTATTTGGCCGTCTATGCCGATGCGTTTGAATGGGTCGAGGCGCCGAATGTCGTGGGCATGTCGTTGTTTGCCGATGGCGGTGTGATTGCGTCAAAGCCGTATGTGTCTTCGGGGGCCTACATCAATCGAATGTCGGACTACTGCAAAGGGTGCCACTACAAGGTGAGCGTCAAAACCGGCGACGGAGCGTGTCCGTTCAACCTGCTTTATTGGCATTTTCTGGATCGGCACCGGGACCGTTTTTCCAACAATGCGCGCATGGGCAACATGTATCGGACATGGGACCGTATGGACGCGACGCGGCGCGAAACGGTGCTGCGCGAGGCAGACGACTTTCTGGATCGGATGTCAGCGGGTGAAATTGTTTGAACGCCGTCGACTTCTGCCCGGCTGTTCGAGGGTAGAAAGATGGCCGGATACTGTACGATCCCCCCAATAAAATACGCAGGTGGGTTCCGGCCATTTCGGGCCACCTGAGAAACCGGTGGCCCGAAACTGAGTTGAATGAATTGAAACGGCCGTTTCTGGGAGGCCTACAAGGCTTGGCCGCGTAAAAGTGCCTTTATTGAATTGGTTTGATGCGCAGCCACTGCAGCCGCCTGAATAGCGGTGCATCATGTGGCTACACGACGCTTTATAGGTCGTCCTTGTGCACGCGATCTGACAGTTCAATGAGCCAGTAGAGCGTTTCGGCTTGATCCTGTGACAGGTCCAGGAGCCCATGGATCGACTTGGCCACGGGGCGAAATTCGTCCCAGCGGAGGTGGAAGTCGATGACATCACGTGCCGTCAGCGGCTCAGTCGCCTCCGGTACGAAGTCGGGTTTGATCGTCATCACGTTTCTCCCATACGTTGAAAGCCGCCGGAGCAGCCCGGTGTTCTGACACAAATATGTCAGGTTCCGGGCCGCGGGGCGCGTGAATAAAGCGTGAAGTCGCTTTTTCGCTTCTCAGAGTTCCGCTAGGGTTAATGCGTGGTGCTGGGGGCATATCCGTGGACGGAAAAGTGCTGGAGATCAATCTGTTCGGGCCTTGTGTCGTCCGCAAAGCGGGCGCCGACGGCTATGAGATCACAGGAACCAAACACAAGGCTTTGTTCGCTTTGCTTGCGACGGCCCCGTTTGGACGCCGCACGCGCAGTTTCCTGCAAGACACCCTGTGGGGCCGGTCAACTTTTGACAGCGGTCGGCAAAGTCTGCGGCGCGCCGTGTCGGATATCAAATCTCATTTAGGCGACGATTTCGACCGGTTCCTGACCACGACTCATTCGGAACTGGCCCTGAACCTTCAGCACGTGCGCTTTCTGGGTCGCCCGGGTGGCGCGACCTTTCTTGAAGGGTTGGACATTCGCGAACAAGGGTTCGAGGAGTGGCTTCACAACATCCGCCAGAACCCCAGCCAGATCTATGGCTTGTTCAGCACGTCGCATCAGCCACCGCCGCCATCCATATTGCCAACGGTTGCCGTGGTCCCTTTTCGGCTTGTGTCCGGTGACCCCAGCCTGAATGCCATGGGCGATTTCGTCGCCGAAGAGGTTTGTCGGTCGCTTTCAAAATCCAGCCTGATGTCAGTGATTTCACACATGTCGGCGCGTCAGCTGAGCCAGCAACAGATCGACATGCAGACAGTGCATGACACGCTTGGGGCGCACTACTGCCTGACCGGGTCACTGCGCGCCCAGGACATGAATGTGACGTTGAATGCAGACTTCATTGACACATCAACAGGGCGCATCCTGTGGACCCGATCATTTGGGGCGCCGGTGACAGAGTTCCTGTCGTCAGAGAGCGATGCCATTGCCGAACTGACCACCGCGGTTGGTCGCATGATTGCGTCCGATACAGTGCGGTATGCGCGGGGCCGGCACATCGTTGATCTTGAAGATCACCGTCTGCTTTTGGCTGGCGTCGGCATGATGCACGAATTGAAGCTGGCCAATTTCGCACGTGCACGCCAACTGATCGAAGAATCGGTGGCGCGCGCGCCCTATGCCCCCGAACCTTTGGCGTGGCTTGGCGACTGGTACATCATGTCCATCTGGAATGGGTGGAGTTCGGACCCGAAATCTGACGCATTGCAGGCGTCCGAGCTGACACAGCGTGCGCTGGACATTGATCCTGACAACTCGCTCTGCCTTGCCGTCGATGGTGTTGTCCACTCGGCTCTGAACAACAGCCAAGGTGTGGCCGAAAAACGGTTCGCGAAGGCGCTTGAAGTCAATCCGAACGATTCGATGTCATGGTTGTTCAGCGGTGTTATGCATGCCTTTCGGGACAGCTCGGAAAAGGCTGTCGAGTATGTGGAGAAAGCGCATCGCCTGTCGCCCATAGACCCGCTGGGCTATCTATTTCATTCTTTTGCGGCCTTTGCTCATGTGTCTGCCGGTGATTATCAGCGCGCGGTCGAGCTGGCCGACTTGTCGCTCGAGATGAACGCGCGCCACGTATCGACGCTGCGAACGAAGCTGTGTGCTCACCATCATCTGGGCCAGCACGAGCAGGTTATGCAGACTGGCGAGCGTTTGCGTCGCCAGCTTCCGTATTTTGATCTGGACGAATATCGTCGGTCGCACCCGGCAGCGGAATTTGACGTTGGAAATCGCATGGTTACGGCGCTGAAAGCCGCCGGTTTTTAGTTTTTACAAAGTTATTTGGAACCAAAAGGGAGAGGTAAATGTCGTTATTTGGGCCATTCCACGCGGGTCACGCCGGACATGCTGGTCACGCCGGACATGCGGGTCACGCTGGGCACGCGGGTCACGCAGGCCATGCTGGACATGCGGGTCATGCCGGACACGCAGGTCATGCCGGGCACGCTGGTCATGCAGGGCACGCAGGACATGCGGGGCACGCGGGTCACGCCGGACACACGGGCGTCTATGCGGCGGGTGGGGCGGTACAAGCCAGTACCATGGCTGTTGTTCACCTTGCCGGGACTGACGATTTCCCTGTGTTTGGTGGCGGGACATTGACGCCCAACGCAACCGATCACATGGGCCGCTACGGGCAGGATGTGCGGTCGATGTTGCTGACCATGGAGTTCCTGGAGAGCTTCAGATCGGTCTACACACCAGAGCCGGGCGCCGGCCGTTTGTCCTTGTCTTGGGCGGGGACGGATTTTGCCAGCTTTGTACCAGCTTCTGCTGAAACGCTGGCCACACAGGTCAATCTGGTTCGCTATTACTTGGATCAACGGGGCGACCGCGGTGCCGAGATCGTCGCCCAGACCGGTGGCGTTACCGAGTTTTTTGCGCCCATCATCGCCTTGCCAGCCGCTCGTTCAAGGCATCTGACCGAGTTGCTGCAGTTCGTTCAGCATCTGGCTGGCCTGTGTTCGATGCCCGCCAAGTACGGGCTTGCATGTCGGCGTCCAGACGAGCTGGATAGCCGGTTGGTTCCGCTGATCCCGACACCGTCCCATGGCAGTCTGCCAAGCGGTCATGCGACCCAGGCTGCAGCCCTTTCCACCGTGCTGGTGGCACTGCTTGAGGCGGCGGACACGGGTATCAGCCATGTGGCTGAGCGCCGTGACATGATCCATGCCACAGGGCACCGCATTGCAGTGAACCGGACCGTTGCCGGGGTACACTATCCCATCGACAGTGCTGCGGGTTTCACCATTGGCATCAATGTGGGTCGCATTATCGCCGCCCTGAGCCAGAATGCGGATGCGGAACTGCTGAAGTTCTCATTTGATCCAAATGACACGGCAGCACAGGGTGCCGACTTCCTCCTGCGCGATGCGAAGGCTTTGTTCGATCCGACATCGGCCACGCCAATTGCGGGCGTCAGCATGGAGCGTGCGACTGTCGCAGCACCATCGGCGGACAGCAAATTCGCCTGGCTTTGGAGCCGCGCGTTGGAAGACATCAACCACTTGCGCGCGACGGCATGACCCCCGCTGCAGCGCATGTGGAATGCGCAGATGGCCCTTACGAAGCGTGGGTGTATGGGACAGGCAAGGGGTACAAACATCCGGGCCTGGACCGCGCCTCGGACGCGTTGACCTGTGTCTTTGAGGCGTCCGAGCCGGTTGAGATGTCCGATATTCCCCACCGTTGGAGTACGGACACCGGTGAGGTTCTGATCCCCGCCCTTTGGACGGCGCGGGGGTTCAAGTCGCGTTTTGTGCCGGCTCTGTTTTATGAGGACGACGACGCGCGCGGCGGCACAACCGCTGCGCGCTTGCAGGGCTTCAAGGCATGTGTGGGTCAGACCGCTATTTCGACCCTCACAAGCATGTCACCCGCGCCGCGCATTGTTGGGCATGTGAACTATCCCGTGCGGGAGCAAACCGTGTTTCGCGATTGGGCAGAAAGTGCTGCACCGGACCCCGCTATTGATCCTGAAGGTATTGTTATTGTTGCGATTATCGATGACGGCATCCCGTTCTGTCATCGCAACTTTA
>NZ_JBYNDP010000053.1:5246-25315 GCF_059783535.1 Tateyamaria sp.
ATTGTTATTGTTGCGATTATCGATGACGGCATCCCGTTCTGTCATCGCAACTTTACCGATGCGGCAGGGCAGGGCACTCGCATCGACTATTGCTGGTCCCAATCTGCAACACGGGCCGGACATCCGATGTTATTTGGTCGGGAGTACGACAAGGCGGCCATTGATGCGCTTTATCACCAATACGAGGGTGACGAGGGGGCGATTTATCGTGCCGCAGGTTTGGCGGGCGGGGGCGACCCGAATGTTCGCAACCCGCTGGATCAGGCGTTTTCGCATGGCGGTCACGTGCTTGACAGTCTTGCTGGGCAGACGCCCGGCAACGGTGATCCCAAGCAGGACCGTGTGCATATCATAGCAGTGGACCTGCCCGCGATGGCGAGCGCGGAGACGTCCGGCTTTGGCAAGGACATGTTCGTGCTGTCGGCCATGCACTACATCTTTAACCGGGCCGAGCGCATTGCGGCGGCTTACGCGAAGCCGGGTGCGCGGGTGCCGTTGATCGTGAATCTCAGCTACGGTCATTCATCGGGGCCACATGATGGCAACGGCGTGATCGAAGCCGCTTTTGACGAGATGATTGCCGCCCGCCGCGCGCATCACCCGACGGCTGTTATTCTGCCTTCGGGCAATATGTTCATGCAAAGCATCCATGCGGTGATGACCGAAGAACACTTTAAAGAGGCTGATGGCGTGGCGACATTGGACTGGTTCCTACCGCCTGATGATCGCACATCGAGCTTTCTTGAGATCTGGTTCCCGGATGGTCTGACCCCGGATGATCTGAAGGTGGAACTTGTGCCGCCAGCGCACGGGCTGCTGGATGCGGGGCACTATGGTTTTCCCGATGCAGATACGGTGGCGCATTCCCCGATCACCAAAGGGGATCAGCCCGTTGGGCAGCTCTCAACCCAGCATTACCGCGATGGCCGTTGGCGGCACGTGGTTGCCTTGGCGCCGACAGATGTCTTGGCGGATCAGGTGCCAGCGCCTGCGGGACGCTGGACCGTTCGGGTGACCAAGACCATGGCCGGTCCTGTTCCGGGATATGCCGAAGGTCCTGACGGGCGATCCGTTGCCGGTGGATTGCAGTTCTGGATCCAGCGAGATGAGGACTTTGGTGGCGCCGGGTCTGGCGCGCGTCAGAGCTATTTCATTGATCCTGAGAACGCGCTGTATGCCGAAGACGGACGGCTGGTAGAGACTGACAGCAAAGGCGCAATGGTGCGCCGGTTTGGCACCATGAGCGGCATGGCCACAGGACGGCACGTGTTGCGCGTTGGCGGATATGACGAATCCACGCTGCGCGCCGCGCGCTATAGCTGTGCAGGTGCGCTACGGGCCAGAGGTGGCGATACGGTGCCTGCAGGTGCGCAGGTACAGCTTTCGGCTGCATCCGAGCGGTCGTTTACACAGCCCGGTATCGTTGGCGCAGGAACGCGCAGCGGCACGTATATCGCACAAAGCGGGACCTCTTCGGCAGCCCCTCAGGTTGCGCGTGCCTTGGCTGACGCATTTCTGGACACGCCCGATGGTGAGATGAAGACGGTCGCCGACTATCTGGAGAAGCTGGATCTGAAGACCGGCACAGGTGATCCCAAAGGGCCTGATCGGCTGGGTCTGTTTGTGCTGCGCGAGCCACGCATGTCAGGCGCCGATGATGAGCGCACCCGGATTGAGCAGTTGGTGCAAGCGCGATCAGCACCCCATCAGGCAGAGGTCTAGTGGCTGTGCGCTAATCCTCGGCTGCAATGCAGCTGTCGAAACCGTCGATGTCGCGATCCTGGCTGATCTTGTCAGAACAGGCTGTGACTTTCTGCACGCAGGTCACATCCAGTTTCGGGAATTGGCATGCGGTCATAGCCGCCAGTAGCGCCTGGGCGGCTGCATCGTCCCATTCATCCCCGGCCGAGGCGCCTTCGATGGTGATGCCTATGGCTTGGGCGATGGGCGTGCCGGAGGCAGCCATGGACCATGTTGCCGCATGCTCACCGCCGTCCTTCAGTGTGAAGGTTGCACTGATGTTGGGCGCTTCGATCATGTCGTGCAGCGTGCCAAATGCGGGGGCTGTTCCTTCGCCATGCCACAGGCGGTTGCGCAAGGCGCGGCCCGTACTGGCTGCAAACTCGACCACGCGGCCCTGTTCCGTGCGGGCTTCGATCACCTTGGTATCGAATCCTTCGGGTGTGAGTGTTGCCACCTGTCCTTCATCGGCGATGTCACCTTTGCCCTCGGGTAGCGTGAAAAGAGCGTAAACCCGTCCAGCCGGGTTCCGATATAGATGCAAGGTGGTGCCATCGTCGGCGGTTGAGACAGCCGCCTTGGTGTCAAACCCGTTGATCGGGTCGGTCCACGTCTCAACAAATGTCCAATCTGCGGATGCGGGCGCGCCCAGCAAGCAAAGGGTGATGCAGCCAGCCTTAGCTGTCTTCATTCAGCGCACCACTTTCCCATTCGCCCGTAGCTTCTTCACCAGTGGCGTACCGCATGGTGCCGGTGCCTTGACGCTTGCCGTTCTTGAACGTGCCTTCGTACACGTCACCGCTGGCGTAAGTGGCAACGCCCTGACCGTTGATTTCACCTTGTTGCCATTCGCCTTCATAGGTGAAGCCCGAGGCCATCACGATCTTGCCCGTGCCGTGGCGCTGGCCATCCATAAACTGGCCGGTATAGACGGTGCCATCGGGATATGTGGCCTTGCCTGTTCCCTGACGCTTGCCGTCGACCCATTCGCCCTCATAGCGGTAACCATCGGCATAGGTCATCACGCCGGTGCCGTGGTTGCGCGCGTTCTTGAATCCACCTTCATAGGTGATGCCATTGGCATAGGTGATCTTGCCCTGACCTTCGATCACACCGGCAATCCAGTCCCCTTCGAACACCGAACCGTCCGTATAGCTGATCTTGCCCTTGCCTTGCGGCAGGTCGTCGGCAAACTGGCCTTCGTAGACGGAGCCATCCGGGTAAGTGACACGCCCTTTGCCCTCGATCTGCCCCTCGGCCCATTGGCCGATATAGGTGTACCCATCATTGCCGATGAATGTGCCCTGACCATGGCGGCGGTCATCGCTGAACTGGCCATCGTAGACATCGCCATTGGCATAGGTCACGCGGCCCTTGCCAGCGCGTTTGCCGGACACGAGGTCCCCTTCGTAAACATCGCCATTGGGCTGGGTGAGCGTTCCGACACCGTCAATCTGACCATCGGCCCACAGACCGACATAGACCAGACCGTCGGGCGTGGTCAGCTTGCCCTCGCCCTGGCGTTTGCCCGCTTCGATCTGACCATCATACACGGACCCATCGGGGTATGTGATGACCCCCATCCCCTGCTTGATCCCGTCGATCCAGTCGCCTTTGTACTCATAGCCGCCGGGTGATTGCATGACGCCCTTGCCGTGGTGCTTGGCGTTGCGGAACTGGCCCTCGTACCGGACGCCGTTGGCGTAAAGGGCTACGCCCTCGCCAACAATCGCGCCAGTTTGCCATTCACCCTCATAGGTGCCGCCATCAGCAAAAGTGATCTTGCCGAAGCCTTCGGGTTTGCCTTTGGCAAATGTGCCTTCGTAGATCGAGCCATTGGGGAAACGTGCGGTGCCTTCGCCCTTGATCTCTCCGTCCACCCACTCACCGGAATACTCATACCCGTTGGGCAGCCGGTAGGTGCCTTGACCATGCTGGAGGCCGCCGCGGAATGTGCCCTCGTACACGCCGCCATCATCGTATTGCTTGGTCAGTACCGTGCCTGACTGGGCCAGTGCGGCACCGGGCAAAAGACATAGGCAGAAGATCAGACCGCGTACGGGTGTGGACATGGCTCACCTCTCAGATTCGTTGGCTTGCCTCGTAAGAGGCAGGCGCAGTGAAGGTAAGACAGGGGCGCGCAAGGGGCAATGGGCTTAAAGGTTCTGCGCCCGTGCTTCGCGTGCAGAGAGAAAAATTTGCGAGTTTTCTTGGCCATCTGGTCGCGATGTCGCGGGTGGGTTCCCTCGGTCACGCTTTCTGATACATCAGCCAAGACGTTGAAGGAGCGCCAAGATGGCCGAGACATTCCGTATCACCCTGGGGCAGTTGAACCCGATTGTCGGGGACATTCCCGGCAATGCAGCCAAGGCCCGTGCGGCATGGGAGGCAGGCCGTGATGCAGGTGCCGATTTGGTCGCCCTGCCCGAGATGTTCATCACCGGTTACAACGCGCAGGATCTTGTGATGAAGCCCGTCTTTCACACGGCGGCAATGGCGGCGGTCGAGGCATTGGCGACGGATTGCGCGGATGGCCCAGCCTTGGCCATTGGGTGCCCATGGACGGAAGGCACGGAGCTCTACAACGCCTATCTCATCTGTCGCGGAGGCAAGATTGTCAGCCGCTTGCTCAAACACAACCTGCCGAACGAGACGGTCTTTGACGAGGTGCGTATTTTTGATGCTGGTCCTTTGGGTGGTCCCTATTCCGTTGGGAACACACGTGTCGGCAGCCCGATCTGCGAGGATGCCTGGCACCCGGAAGTAGCCGAAACCTTGCAGGAGACGGGCGCCGAGTTTCTGCTGGTGCCCAACGGGTCGCCCTATTACCGCGGCAAGTATGAAACGCGGCTGAACCACATGGTTGCGCGTGTGGTCGAGACGGGTTTGCCGCTGATCTACCTCAATATGGTGGGTGGTCAGGATGATCAGGTGTTTGATGGCGGCAGCTTTGCGCTGAACCCCGGCGGTGCGCTGGCGGTGCAGCTGCCGGTGTTTGACGAGATGGTTGCGCATGTTGACCTTGAGCGTGGACCCGAAGGCTGGCGTGTTCAGACCGGTGAAATTGCCACCCACCCAGATGAGTGGGAGCAGGACTACCGCGTCATGGTCATGTCCCTGCGGGACTATTGCGGCAAGACCGGGTTCAAAAAGGTGTTGCTGGGCCTGTCAGGTGGTGTGGATTCGGCGTTGGTGGCGACTATTGCAGCCGATGCGTTGGGTCCGGAGAATGTACGGTGTGTGATGCTGCCGTCGGAATACACGTCGTCTCATAGCCTTGAGGATGCGGAAGCCTGCGCCAAGGCGTTGGGGTGCCACTACAACTATGTGCCGATCGCGGACACACGGGCCGCCGTGACAACGACCCTTGCCCCCTTGTTCGAGGGCCTCGAGGAAGGGTTGACCGAGGAAAATATCCAGAGCCGCATTCGTGGTCTGCTGCTCATGGCCCTGTCGAACAAGTTTGGCGAGATGCTGTTGACCACCGGGAACAAATCCGAAGTGGCCGTCGGTTATGCCACGATCTACGGCGACATGGCGGGCGGCTACAATCCGATCAAGGATCTCTACAAGACCCGCGTGTTCGAGACGTGCCGCTGGCGCAACGCCAATCACCGGGATTGGATGATGGGGAATGCGGGTGATGTGATCCCGGATCGCATCATCACCAAACCGCCGAGTGCCGAGCTGCGCGAGGATCAGAAGGACAGCGACAGCCTGCCGGACTATCCGGATCTGGATCGGCTGCTGGACATTCTGGTGGATCAGGACGGATCGATTGCGGATTGCGTGGCAGCGGGTTTCAGTGGCGACGTTGCGCGCAAGGTCGAACGGCTGATTTACCTGAGCGAATACAAACGCTTCCAATCCGCACCCGGTGCCCGTCTGACAAAGCGGGCGTTCTGGCTGGATCGTCGTTACCCGATCGTGAACGCCTGGCGCGATCCCAGTTGATTTTGCACGAATTGTTGGCAGATTTTACTTTTAAAGGCTGACTGATTTAACGCAACCGAAGCACCACTTGCGCTTTGGTGCGCGCGAAAGGATCGCGCGCGATGTCGTTTACATTCTATGCCGAAGACAATGAGTTTGCTGCCTCGACCGGCAGCAACGTCAATGCTGGCGGCGACACAAGCACGTTCGATTACCCGCCAACATCCACAAAAGACTTGGTTATCACTTCGCATGCGGATGATGACGATCCGCGCCTGTTCGAAGTGGGTGAAACCTACTCCATTTCATTTCGCGGAAATGGGGGGACAACGATTGAAGATGCGACGGTGATCCGAAGCGATACGCTCTATGAAAACAAGGGTGCGGTCGTTTTTGAGGGAACAGACCCGCAAGGTGAATTGGTGCAGGTGGTGTGGTCGCCGAATTTCGATCTTGAAGAATGGTACTTCGATAATTTCAGCGGGGGGCAATCACCCGGGTTTTATACGTATGACACTGCGGATGGCGACTATGGATTCGCATGCTTCGTGACAGGGACACTGATTGAAACGGTGAACGGTCCGAAGCCTGTTGAACAGATCGTACCCGGTGATCTGGTGCCGACCAGGGATGGTGACGCGGAACCGGTTCTGTGGGCGGCCAGATCGACTGTGCCCGGGCTGGGCCGTGCCGCGCCGGTGACGTTGGACGCCGGTGTCTTGGACGCACGATCGCCGGTCGTGGTGTCGCCACAGCACCGTGTGTTGATCAGTGATCCAAGATGTGAGGCGCATTTTGGGGTGCCCGAGGTCTTTGTCGCGGCCGGTCATCTTGTGGATGGGCAGCGCGTGCGCCGGGAAAACCGCAAGCTGGTGGCCTATCACCATCTGCTGTTCGAAGCACACGAGGTGATCTGTTCGGCGGGTCTGCACAGTGAAAGCATGCTTCTGGGGGACGATATGCGCGGTGTGATGTCCAAGGCAGCGCACAGGCAGTTTCAATCAGATTTCGGCGGTCACTTTCCCACGCGTCGGGCGCAAGTCATGGCGCGCCATGCACTTCGGAAGCGTGATGCGCCGCTGATCCGTCAGTGGCTTGGCTTGAAACCAAGCGATGAAACGGCTCAACCGCCCAGCTTTTTCTATGCAGCCTGAACTTGCCGACACGCGCATGTGAATTGTGCAATTGGTTTGGCTGGTCATTGTGTCGATGACAGTCACCGATTGGAGTATTTGCAGTGTTTTATCGGCTTTCGGTCTTGTTTTTGGCGTTGCTGGGCGCATCCCCTGCATTGGCTTGTGGTCCCGATACGGATTGCCTTTTGGGCGACCGATACTACCGCATCGCAATGCCCGAGGATCATGATGGCGCGACGCCAGTGGGCGCGATCATCTTTGCCCACGGGTATCGCGGGTCGGCGCAAGGTGTCATGCGCAACATGAACCTGCGCCGCATGGTTTCTGATATGGGTCTTGCCTTGATCGCGGTGAAGTCGGCCGGACCGGATTGGGACATTCCCGGTGTCCCCAGTGCCATGGACAGCACGGGCGAGGCCGAGATGGCCTATTTCGACGATGTGGTGGCAGACGCGACTGCGCGTTTTGCCGTTGATCCGCAGCGCATCATGATGTCGGGCTTCTCTGCGGGCGGCATGGTGACGTGGGAGCTGGCCTGCAACCGTCCTGATCTGTTTGCGGGGTTTGCACCAGTATCAGGGACGTTCTGGCAGGGCCCGCCCGACAGCTGCGCAGCCCCCGCGAGCGTGATCCACATCCACGGGACCGAAGACCGGACCGTGCCCTTGGCCGGGCGTGAAATTGCCGAGACGAAGCAGGGTGATGTGGCTGAAGTCCTGTCAATGTATCGCGCCGAAGGCGCGTTTGGCACCATCGAGAATGGGCGCGCGATAGACGATCTGAGCTGTGAACGCCAGTCCAACACCGGTGGCGATGTGTTGGAGTTCTGCACCTTTCCTGGCGGGCATTCCTTTCGCCGGGGTTTTCTGAGCTATGCGTGGGATCGGCTGAGCGCTGCCGGAAAAGTGTAAGGCGGACCTGCTGGTCCGCCTCTTACTGGCAAAAACTGTAAGGCGGAGGTGTCCTCCGCCCCGCAGGTCAGAGCATCAGCTGGTAGCTGTGTGCTTCGTACCGGTAGCCACCTTCGCCATTTTTGACCACATAACCGATGCCGGGCCACGGCATATGATAGCCGATGAACGCTGTGCGGTCCGTCGCCATCATGTCCAGAAGCTGCTTTCGCGTGGCGGCTGCTGCCTCTTTGTTCATGTCGAACCGGACTTCCCAATCCGGATGTGCCAGTGACCAGACATAGTGGTTGGCAAAGTCCGCACCGATGATCAGCTGGGTACCGCCATCTTCGACCATGTAAACCATGTGTCCTGGCGTGTGCCCAAAGGCGGCCATTGCCGTGATGCCGGACGCGGCCGATCCACCATCATCCAGCATGGTCATCTGCTCGGCCAGCGGTGCGACCTTGCCATCGAAGTTTTCGTTTCCAGTGCCGGACCACGCGTCGAATTCCATCGCCCCGGTCATGTAAGCTGCATTGGCAAAGGTCGGTGTGCCATCCGTCGAAAGACCGCCGATGTGGTCGCCATGCATGTGTGTGATGACCACCTTGTCGACCTGGTCAGCGGTATATCCTGCCGCCTCGATCGCGGCGACGGTGCCTGCACCGGAAAGGCCCGTGTCGAACAAGACCAGTTCAGACCCGTTGTTCACCAGGGTCGGTGTGAAAAAGAACTGGGCTGCCTCAGTCGACAATCCTGCTTCGGCCGAGACGCCGTTGAATGTCTCCTCATCAACGTTCAGGCCAAAGATCTGGTGCGGGCCTTCAACCGAACGGGTGCCGGCCAGCAGCGTGGTCACCTCGAAACTGCCGACTTTCACGCGGCGAAACGGGGCTTGTCCCACGCCCAGCATGGGGGCTGCAGCACGCGATTGCGTGGCGGTGGCTGCTGCAAGGGGCAGAGCGGCGGCGCCCATCAGGACAGTACGGCGGTTGAATTTGGGGGATGTGGACATGGCTGTTATCCTTCCTGTCAGACATGCTTAACATAGCGCGTGTCCTGCATTGTCACGCGTCACAACGCAGAGTGGCCTGTTCATTTTTGCGAGAGGTGCCATGGCTGAAGCAAAGACAAAGGTCCTGAATGTCGATTTCCCTAGGTGGGTAACAGAGTTGCCTACCGAGACCCGACGGGCTGAGGCCCGGCAATTGGACGACTTGTTTTGCCGCATCACGGGTTTTGAGCCGCAGGTCTGGAACGGCGGGATCGTTGGCTATGGGGCCTATGACTACACCTATGCGTCCGGCAGGTCAGGGACGTGGATGGCCACGGGATTTGCACCACGCAAGGCCAAGCTCAGCATTTACATCATGCCCGGCTATGCCGACTTTGGGTCTATTCTGGAACGCCTTGGCCCGCATTCCAAAGGCAAGTCCTGTTTGTACATCACGCGATTGGAACGTGTGGATATGGATGTGTTGGGAGAGCTGATCGCCGCCGGACTGCGCGATCTTGCGACCCATTGGCCTGTGCGGCCACGGGCGGAACTGGACAACACGCGGCCCCTGTGACAAGGCAAGCCCCAAGAGTCCGGAGAGCACCATGACCACCACCCGTTTTGCCCCGTCCCCCACCGGTTACCTGCATATTGGCAACCTGCGGACGGCCCTGATGAACTACCTGATCGCCCGCAAGGCGGGCGGGACGTTCATCCTGCGTATCGACGACACCGACCCGGAGCGGTCGAAAGAAGAGTACGTTGATGGCATCAAGCAGGACATGGAATGGCTGGGTCTGCATTGGGACCGGATTGAACGCCAGTCCGAGCGGCTGGATCGCTATGCCGCCGCCGCTGACAAGCTGCGCGAGATTGGTCGCTTCTACGAGGCGTTCGAGACACCGACCGAACTGGACCTCAAGCGCAAGAAGCAGCTGAACATGGGCAAGCCACCGGTTTATGACCGGGCGGCGCTGTCCCTTAGTGAAGATGAAAAGGCTGCTTTGCGTGCCGAGCGTGGTCAAGGCGTTTGGCGCTTCAAGCTGAATCACGAGCGCATCGAATGGACGGATGGAATCATTGGCGATGTCAGCATTGATGCGGCGAGCGTCTCTGACCCGGTTTTGATCCGTGGTGACGGGCAGGTCTTGTATACCATCGCTTCGGTCGTGGATGATACCGAGATGGGCGTGACCGATGTGGTGCGCGGATCGGACCACGTGACCAACACGGCCACGCAAATCCAGATCATCGAGGCGCTGGGCGGCACCGCACCACGTTTTGCCCACCATTCGCTGTTGACGGGGCCGCAAGGCGAGGCGCTGTCGAAGCGCCTCGGCACTCTGGCCCTGCGCGATCTGCGCAGCAATGGTGTTGAACCGATGGCGGTTCTGAGCCTGCTGGCCCGTCTCGGGTCCTCTGATCCGGTCGAGTTGCGCACAGACATGCAAAGCTTGATTGAAGGGTTTGATGTCAGCCGCTTTGGCACCGCGCCAACAAAGTTCGATGCTGCCGATATTGATCCGCTGACCAGCCGATATTTGCAGACCCTTTCCGTTGAAGCCGTGCAAGGTGATCTGGATGCCGCGGGCGTGCCCGCCGAACAGCAAGACGCGTTCTGGTCCGTGATCCGGGAAAACATTGCCACGCGCGCAGATATTGCCGCGTGGTGGGCGTTGTGCCGCGATGGGGCCGATCCGGTCATCGAAGACGAAGACAAGGATTTCGTGGTCGAGGCGATGACCCTGCTGCCCGAAGGGCCCTTCGACGGTGACACGTGGGGTGCTTGGACCGGTGCGGTGAAAGCGGCCACGGGCCGGAAAGGGCGCGGCCTGTTCATGCCCTTGCGTCTGGCCCTGACTGGGCAGCGCCACGGACCCGACATGGGATCGCTGATGCCGCTTCTGCAGGTTGTTAAGGCCCGCGCATGATACCGGCGGAGGGCGCTTTTGAACAGCAGCCCTCCGGGGGAAGTTTACTTGCCAAGATGAAGCGAGTGGCAAGTGGCTGACGCACAGGCAAAGTTCCTGTCCGGGTCGCTTCTGCGCCACGTGACGGTGATGTCGCTGACCGCGACCATCGGATTGATGGCGGTGTTTCTGGTCGATTTCATCGACATGGTTTTCATCTCGATGCTCGGCAAGGCCGAGTTGGCGGCGGCGGTCGGCTACGCCGGATCGATCCTGTTCTTTACCACCTCGTTCTCCATTGGCATGGCCATTGCAGTGGGTGCGCTTGTCGCCCGTGACCTGGGGGCCGGGGATGAAGCCCGCGCGCGGGCCCGTAGTGCCCATGGTTTGGCTTATGGTATTGGCTTTGGTGTGCTTTTTTCGGCCTTTGTCTGGTGGAACATACCGACATTCGTGTCCTGGATCGGTGCTGAGGGTGAGACGGCAGAGCTGGCTCAAGGCTATCTCCAGATCATTGTGCCGTCGCTGCCCTTTCTTGTGGTGGGCATGATGGGCAGTGGCATTCTGCGGGCGCATGGTGATGCGCGCCGCGCCATGATGGCAACCATATGGGGTGGTGGCGTGAACGCCGTTCTGGACCCGATCCTGATTTTCGGGCTGGGGCTGGACCTGACCGGTGCGGCACTGGCATCTGTTGCGGCACGCATCGCAATTGGCACGGCGGCATTGCTCCCGATTTTGCGCTATCACGGTGGTCTGCCGCGCCCCGATCTGCGCGGGATGGTGGGCGACTTGCGTCCGCTGGTCACCATTGGGTTCCCGGCGATCCTGACACAGTTTGCAACGCCGGTCGGTCAGGCCATCGTGACACGATCCATGGCGCAATACGGGTTGGAGGCTGTGGCTGGCATGGCCATCGTGGGGCGGTTGATGCCGCTGTCTTTCGCCGTGATCTTTGCCTTGTCTGGCGCGGTTGGCCCCATACTTGGTCAGAACTTTGGCGCCGGGCGGCATGACCGCGTCCGGTCCGGGTTCAATGCCGCTCTGATCTTTGCAGGTCTTGTGATTTTCGTGATCGCTGGCGCCTTGTTCGTCTTGCGGGGTCCGATTTCCGATCTTTTCGATGCAACCGGCATAACCCGTGATCTTGTCTTCCTGTTTTGCGGCCCGCTTGCACTGCTGTTCTTTTTCAACGGCGTGCTGTTCGTGGCCAATGCCGCGTTCAACAATCTGGGCCACCCGTTCTATTCCACATGGATGAACTGGGGTCGCAATACCGTTGCCATGATCCCGCTAGTCTGGCTTGGCGCGTACTTGTTCGGAGCGCCCGGCGTGTTGATCGGTCAAGCGCTGGCGGGCGTCGTCTTTGGCAGCATCGCGTGGGTCCTGGCCCTGCGTGTGATCGCGGCGGATGGTGGCGCGGTGACACGCGACAGCTTTGCACGCGAGGGGCGGCTGCTGTCCCTATTGAACTTGCGCAAGTAGCCTGTCTGTCAGGGCGCGCTCCGCTTTCGTGAGCTGTTGCGCGCGTGGATAGAGCGGTGCGGACCGGTCGTCATACACAGGCGTGTTCCAACCATCGGTCGTGGCAAAGAAATGCTCTGCCCCGGCCTCTCCGAATTCGCGGCGGAAGCCCTGTACCACCACATCCAGGTAGCTGAGTAGGATGTGATGATCTCCGTCCTCGCGTTGGCTATCGGTTGGTACTTGGTACACGGCAATGTCGCTTGCGCCCGCCTGATGCCGCACCGCATGGGTTGCGTCGATCCGGTCGTACCCGGTTTCACGCAGATCCAGCGCCGCCCAATCTGCGCGGGGAACAGAAGCGATCAGCCCGTTGATGCTGTGGCCCTCTGCCGGGCGTACGGACAGAAAGACAACGTCGCGCAGTGCCGTCCGCACCCAGACGCGGCGCCAGCCGTTGAGTGTCGCGTGCTGGGCTTGCGGGTAGTCGTGGGTGGCACGGTTGACGAGGCTGCCATAGCCAAAGAACCAGGGCGTCATGAATCAGACATCAGGTCGGCAAAATGTGCTGCGGCAACGCCCCAGACTTCGGGCGATGATGCCGTCAGCAGGTAGCCTGTTTTCACGGTGGCGTTGTAGTCTGATCCATCCAACATGGCCGCCTTGCCGCCTGCCTGCTGGCAAATGAGAACCCCGGCTGCGTGGTCCCAACTGTTCAGGTGGCCGGAAAGGACAAAATCAACTGCACCCGTTGCCACGAGGCGGTATTCGTGTGCTGAACAGCGCAAGCTGCCTATGAAAGCCAATGCACCCACCTTGGTCCAAACAAGTGCACGATCTGCTGGCGGCATCAGGCGGATATGAGCATAGCCCGCAAGCTGATCCAACGGTTTGGGCTGCGCCGTCTCGATGCCGCGCAAGCGCCCGGTTTGTGTTTGCCAGACAGCGGGGGAGGTGTTGTCGGCCATGATCAGGTCGTCGCCCACGGGGTCATAGATCAAACCGAATACCGGTTGGCCAAATCGGCAAACGGCCACCATCGTGCCGAAGAGCGGCATGTTCTTGGCAAAGTTCCAGGTGCCGTCGACCGGGTCGATGATAAAAGACAGCTCGGCCTTGCCCACGCCATCCAGCAGTTCCGGCTTGGCCGACACGGCCTCTTCCCCGATGACCAGTGCATGGGGGAACGCCATTTGCAGCCCCCGCGTGATCATGGCCTCGGCGGCTGTGTCAGCTTGGGTCACCAAATCGGTTTCGTCCCGTTTGGTGTCGATCTCACCAGCGTCAAGGCGGCGGAAGCGCGGCATGATCTCGGCCCGGGCGGCCCGTCGGATCAGGTTGATGATCTGTGTTTTCTGAGCCTGCGACAGGGGGGCGGTCACAGGCATGGGCAACTGATCAATCATGACAACATCCTTGATTCCAATATTCGACGCGGGTGTGCCACGCTTGGCCGCCGCGCCGCAACGCGACTTATTCCCGGCCCCGTAGCACCTGCGCGGGCCGCGCCGCTAGTGGACCCCATGCAAAGGCGAGACCTGCAAGGAGCGTGGCCGAAACCCCACCGATCACAATTGCAAGGGCCGACGGCCAGATCACAGTGAAATCGGTTTCCATCACGTAGGTGCTGACTGCCCATCCTCCCGCGATGCCTGCGGCCAACGCGACTGCGCCCGCGCCCAGCCCCAAAAGTGCCGCCCGAGTGGCAAAGCTGACCAGGATGCGTTGGCGTGTTGCGCCCAGTGTCTTGAGCACGGCTGCTTCGTAGGTACGTGCCTGCGTGCCCGCAGCCGCTGCCCCGATCAGGACCAGAAAGCCGGTCAAAAGCGTCGCCGCCGCGCCATAGGATGTTGCCGCGGCGAGGCCCGAGAGCACCTCGCTCACCCGGTCTATGGCGTCGCGGACACGGATGGCTGTCACGTTGGGGTAAGCGTTCGCGATATCGCGCAGGATCTGGGTTTCTGCCTGATCCTCGGCATAAACTGTCGAGATGAATGTGTGGGGTGCGCCCTGTAGGGCCGCTGGGTTCATCGACAGGATGAAACCTATGCCTGCGGTGGAAAAGTCGACCTCGCGGAACGATGTGACGGTGCCGGTAATATCGCGGCCCAGAATGTTGATGGTCATGCTGTCACCGATGGACAGCCCCATTTCCTCTGCTTCTTCGGCGGCAAAGCTGATCTGGGGTGTGCCCGTGTATCCCTCGGGCCACCATTCACCATCGGTGATCCGCGTGTTTTTCGAAGGTGTTTCGGAATAGGTTATGCCCCGGTCCCCCGATAGAACCCAGTGGTCGCCAGCGACGTCAGCGGCGCGCTGGCCGTTGATTTGCGTGATGATCCCGCGCAGCATCGGGGCGCTTTCGATGCGGCTGACGGCCGCGTCATTTTCCAGACGCTCGGTATAGCCCTGCATCTGGTCGCGCTGGATGTCGACGAAGAAGTAGCTGGGCGCAACGTCAGGCAGGTTGCCGGTAATGGCATTACGCAGGTTGCCATCGATCTGCCCCACAGCGGCAAGGACCGACAGGCCAAGACCAAGGGACAATACAACCGATGCCGCCCCTTCGCGCGTCCCCGAGATAGCGCCGAGCGCCCACCGTAGGGCCGGACGCCCCTTGGCCCGAGGTGCGACCTTGCGCGACAGCCAGCGGATCAGCGTCGCGGACAGCGCAAGCAGGCCAAGCGCAAACGCGATCCCGCCAGCGGTCCACAAGGTCAGCCGCCATGTCCCCGAAAAGACGCCCGCGATGCCGATCAGCGCGCCAAGCCCAAGACCGATCCACAGCAGATAGCTTGGGCGGGGAAGCAAGCGCGCCTTGTCCAGCGCATCCCTGAACAGGGTGGCGGCCCGCACGTCTTCGGCGCGCGCCAGCGGCCACAAGGTAAACACAAAGGCGGTCAGCAGCCCGTAAATCGCCGCTTCGAACAGTGGGGCGGGATAGATCGTGAAACTGGCGGGGATCGGCAAGCGCGCTTCAATGATTGGGGCAAGGGCGACGGGGACTATGGCACCCAGGGCAAGACCAATGATGATGCCCAGCAACGACAGAACGCCAATTTGCAGGAAATAGGTTTGAAAGATCACCCGACGCTCGGCCCCCAGCGTGCGTAGGGTCGCAATCACAGATGTCTTGCCCGCGAGATAGGCGCGCACTGCGGCTGACACACCGACCCCGCCCACGGCGAGCCCGGACAGGCCAACCAGAACAAGGAACGCGCCCAAACGGTCAACGAACTCGGCCACACCGGGCGCGCCGTTGCGTGCATCGGTCCAACGCATCCCAGTGGCTTCGAACTGGTCACGCGACAGTGCTTCCAAGGCGGCAAGGTCGGTGCCATCCGGCAGGTCCAGCCGGTATTTGGAATTGAACAACGTACCGGGTGCCAGCAGTTGCGCGTTCTCAAGTGCGCTGCGCAGCACAATGGTGCGCGGGCCAAGGCCAAAACCGCCCGCTGCGCTGTCGGGTTCACGGTCCAGCGTCGCCATCAGAACGAAGTCCTGCGTGCCCAGACGGAATGTGTCGCCAACATCCAACCCCAGCCGGTCAATCAGGGCGCGTTCCATCACCGCACCGGGCAGGCCATCCGCGCCCGCAAGCGCGTCTGGCAGGTTCATTTCGGGGGAGAGTTCCACTGAACCGACGAGGGGATAGGCGGCATCAACCGCCTTGATCTGCGTTAGCCCGCGCTCGGTCTCTCCGTTTCGGTCAACAACCGCCATGGAGCGGAAATCGGCAATCTCGGACACCGTGTCCGCGACCTCATCCATCCATGCGCGCTCGGTCTCGGTGGCAAAACGATAGGTGAAATCCAGTTCCGCATCGCCGCCCAGCAATGCGGCACCCTCGCGTTCCAATCCGGCCTCGATGGCCGAGCGGACTGATCCGACGGCAGCAATGGCAGCTACGCCAAGGGCAAGACAGGCCAGAAAGATGCGGAAACCACGCAAGCCACCGCGTAGCTCGCGGCGGGCAAAACGGGCAGAGGTTGCGATGCTCATTCGGCAGCGGCCTTCACCGGCCCTGCGATCCGACCATCGGCAAGTTCGATCACACGGTCGCAACGTGCGGCTAAATCCGGCGCATGTGTCACAAGCACAAGCGTCGCGCCGTGCCTATCGCGCAGAGCAAAGAGCAGGTCCATGATCGCTTGGCCGTTGGCGCCATCAAGGTTGCCCGTCGGTTCATCCGCCAGCAAAATCTCGGGCCGTGTGACAAGTGCGCGGGCCAATGCAACCCTTTGCTGCTCCCCGCCTGACATCTGGCTCGGGTAGTGGCCGCTGCGGTGGGCAAGGCCCACAGCCTCCAACTCGGCCTCGGCACGGTCGAACGCGTCGCGCGCGCCCGCCAACTCCAAAGGCGTCGCCACGTTTTCAAGGGCGGTCATTGTCGGGATCAGGTGAAAGCTCTGGAACACGACGCCCATATGGCCGCAGCGAAAACGGGCAAGCGCGTCTTCGTTCATGTTGGTCAGGTCCTGACCAAGCGCGGTGATGCTGCCGCTCGTAGCGCGTTCCAACCCGCCCATCACCATGAGCAAGGATGACTTACCGGATCCCGAAGGCCCCACCAAACCAACGGTTTCGCCCTTGGCAACATCCAAGGTGATCCCATGCAGGATATCCACCCGCCCGGCATTGCCATCAAGGCTAAGTGCTGCATTTTTGAGTGATAGGGCTGGATCGGGCATGCTCGGGGGCCTTTATATCGTCTACGGGGTCATATGGAGATCGGATCAACATGGGCAAGATGGCAGGTGCAATTGTCATTAGTCTTTGGGCTGGGACGGCTTGGGCGGAAACGGTGACCATTGCGGCGCTGGGCGACAGCCTGACCCAGGGCTACGGCCTTCCTGTCGAACAGGGGTTCGTGCCGCAGCTTGAGGCGTGGCTGGAGGAGGCCGGCCACGACGTGGACATCATCAATGCAGGCGTATCCGGTGATACGACTCAGGGCGGTTTGAGCCGGGTGGCCTGGACGCTGACGCCCGAGGTGGACGCGATGATCGTAACACTTGGAGGCAATGACCTTTTGCGCGGGATCGATCCGGATGTAAGCCGCGCCAATCTTGAAGGGATCGTTCAGGCGGGCCTGGACGCGGATGTTGAGATTTTGGTCATTGGGATGAAGGCCCCAGGCAACTACGGGCCAGAGTACAAGCAGGCATTCGACGCGATGTACCCCGAGATCGCCCAGACCTATGGCACACTGTATCTTGAGAGCTTCTTTGCCGGTTTTGGTGGTTCGGACACGGATCCGGCACAGGTGCGGGCATTCATGCAATCGGACGGCATCCACCCGAATGCCGAAGGCGTCGCACGTATCGTGGAGGGGATTGGCCCAAGCGTGACAACCCTGATTGCAGAGGTGGACTAGGGGATGCCGGGCCGCTTCTTTTTCACCGATCCGGTGTCAGAATTGACGGCGGCCCTTGGTGTCCCCGCGGGGACAATCGACAATGAACCCGCCCGCCAAAACATTGCGCCGGGGCAGGAGATCATTGTTTTTGATGGTGCATTGAAACGAATGCGGTGGGGCATTGTGCCAGTCGGGCGCGTGAATGCACGTGGTCGTCCGGTGATGGAGCAGATCATCAATGCCCGGTCGGAAACGGTATTCGACAAGTCAGCTTTTGACGGCGTGGGCCGGGCAGTGATCCCGGTCAACGGTTGGTACGAATGGACGGGTGAAAAGCGACGCAAGACTGCGTGGCGTATTGCTCCCAAGGAAGGCGGTTTTCTGTATTTCGCCGCAATCACAGATGTGTGGACGGCGCCCGGCGGTTTGCAGGTGCCTCAGGTGGCTGCCGTGACGTGTAAGCCGAATGGCGACGTGGCACCGATTCACCACAGGATGGGCGTGTTGTTGGAGCTCGAGAATCTGCATACGTGGATGGGTGATGATCTGGATGCGGCCAAAGCGTTGATGCAGCCTTGGCCCGACGGGCGCTTGCAGATCGAAGAGGCGGTTGACGTGAACTGGGACAGGCCGTGATCCATTTGCTCCGGCGCGGCATTTGTCTGGGCCGGAGGCTCGGCGCATAAAAAAAGCGGCGCACCCTGAGATGCACCGCCCGAAACTGGTATATCGTCAGACCGATCAGGCCAGAGCGATGTTTACCGCGCTTTCACGGCCGTCACGGCCGGATTCCAGGTCGAATGTGACCTTCTGGTTGTCGGCCAGACCGGTGAGGCCCGAACGCTCAACTGCCGAGATGTGAACAAAGATATCTTTGCCGCCATCTTCGGGTGCGATAAAGCCGTAGCCTTTGGTTGTGTTGAACCACTTGACGGTGCCATTGGCCATCGTCGTTACTCCTGTGTTGTGCTGCCCGCAACATGCGGCAGCCTTGGCGTCGTCAATAGATCGAGTGACTGAGCCGAAAGGAGCAGTGGGTCGATAGATGATGTAGCACGGCGACATATGGCACCGTTTGGCGGCATTGCAAGGCTTTACCAGCTGCTTTTCGGATTCCGGCAAAGTGCCGCTTCTTTGTGCATACACTCGGATTCCGTGTGGCGCTCACTTTTTTACCAGTTGATAAAATTTTGAACCTGTGTGACCTTTTTAAACGAACGATTGTTGCGATGGAGCAGACATGACGCAATCTCCTTTCTCACCGGGTGTGGCGGCAGGCCGCCTTGATGATGCAGCATATTCCGAGAATTTTTCAGACCTGCATCCAGCCCTTGATCCACATGAAGCACTTGTTGCGGCAGATCGTTGTTACTTCTGCCATGATGCTCCCTGCATTACGGCATGCCCGACTGACATCGATATCCCGCTATTCATCCGCCAGATCGCGACCGGAACGCCGGATGCGGCGGCCAAAACGATCCTGAGCCAGAACATCATGGGCGGCATGTGCGCCCGTGTGTGCCCAACCGAAACGCTGTGCGAGGAAGCCTGTGTACGCGAGATGGCAGAGGGCAAGCCTGTCAAGATCGGTCAACTGCAGCGCTATGCCACGGACCATTTGCAAGAACAGGGCATTCATCCGTTCTCCCGCGCTGCGGTCACCGGCAAGACGGTGGCCGTGGTGGGGGCGGGACCCGCGGGCCTGTCCTGTGCCCACAGGTTGGCGATGCTGGGTCACGACGTGACCGTTTATGATGCGCGGGCCAAGGCCGGCGGGCTGAATGAGTACGGGATCGCCGCCTACAAGACGCCCGAAGGGTTTGCGCAGGCCGAGGTGGATTGGCTGCTACAGATTGGGGGTATCACGCTTGAGCACGGCAAGGCGCTGGGCTCAGATGTGAGCCTTGATCAGCTGAAAGCCGAATTCGACGCCGTCTTTCTTGGGATGGGCCTTGGCGGTGTGAACGCTCTGATTGTGGAGGGCGACGACAAGGCCGGAGTGTCGGATGCGGTCGATTTCATAGCCGACCTAAGACAGGCATCTGATCTGGGCGCGCTGCCGGTTGGTCGCGATGTCGTCGTGATTGGCGGTGGTATGACAGCCGTGGATGCTGCTGTACAATCCAAGTTGCTAGGGGCCTTGAATGTGACATTGGCTTACAGACGTGGGCGGGACCGTATGAACGCAAGTGTCTTTGAACAGGACCTTGCCGCCTCCAAAGGGGTGCGCATCATGACGAATGTGGTGCCCAAGGCACTGCACGGAAACGGAGCGGTGCAAGAGATAGAATTTGAGTACGTCACCGACGATATGACCGGGACAGGTGAAACGGTCCGGATCCCTGCGGATCAGGTTTTGCGTGCGATTGGTCAAACGTTGAAAGGCGACGGGTTGCCCGACCTTGAAGGCGGCAAGATCGCCGTAACCGATGCTGGTCGTACATCAGTTACCGGGGTCTGGGCCGGGGGCGACTGTGCCTCGGGCGGCGATGACCTGACCGTAACGGCCGTGGCCGAAGGGCGCGACGCGGCGATGGACATTCATGCAAGCCTGATGGGCTGAGCGGAGGAGAGACAGATGGCAAACCTTCAAAGCAATTTCATCGGGATCAAGTCACCCAACCCGTTCTGGCTGGC
>NZ_JBYNDP010000191.1:0-5180 GCF_059783535.1 Tateyamaria sp.
GGTGCGCTGATGGCGCTTCTGGAAAAGCGCAAGAAGGCGCTCGCTGCCGAGGGGCTGTTTGACGACGCGCGCAAGCGGCCCTTGCCCTATCTGCCCGAGGTGATTGGAGTTGTGACCTCTTTGCAGGGGGCGGTGATCCGCGACATCCTGCACCGGTTGCGGGACCGGTTCCCGCGCAAGGTGCTGATCTGGCCCGTGGCGGTGCAGGGGGCCAATTGCGCTCCCGAGGTTGCGCGGGCCATCGCCGGCTTCAATGCGCTGACATCCGGAGGCGCCATGCCGCGACCCGATCTGTTGATCGTGGCGCGCGGCGGTGGCTCGGTCGAGGATCTGTGGGGCTTCAATGAAGAGGTCGTCGCCCGCGCTGCGGCGGCATCGGACATCCCGCTGGTGTCTGCCGTGGGGCACGAGACGGACACGACATTGATCGACTTCGTATCGGATAGGCGCGCACCTACCCCGACTGCGGCAGCCGAGATGGCCGTACCCGTGCGCCACGAATTACTGGCCTGGGTCGAACAGGCTGGGGCGCGGATGACGGGTGCCGCAAGTGGCGGGATGCAGCGGCGCAATCAGCGTCTGCGCGATCTGGCCCGCGCGTTGCCCCGGGCGGATGCACTGGTCGAGGGGCCACGCCAACGGCTTGACGTGACGGGCGGCAAACTTGGGCCTGCACTGATCGCGGGCGTGCAACGGCGCAAGGTGCGGCTGTCTGATGTATCGGGCAGCCTGCGTCCGGCCACATTGCGGCGCAGCTTCGAGGCAGAGAAACGGCGTCTTGATGCCCTGTCCGCACGGCTCGAACCGGCCTTGGCCCGTGTCGCTGCCGCCAAACGCGAACGGCTGGAGGCCCGTACGGCGCGCCTGACCCCGGCGCGAATTGGACAGGATGCCGCGCGCAAGTCGGAACGGTTACGGGACGCAACAGCCCGTATGCAAGCCGCTGGCCAGAGACAGCTGGAGGGCCTGCACCGCAAACTGGACGCCATGGACCGGCTGCGGGAGACACTTGGCTACAAGGCGACGCTGGCACGCGGGTACGCGGTTGTGCGGGGCGGAGGGCAAATCCTGACCAGCCGGGCTGCAGCGGAACAGGCCAGTGGGCTCGAGATCGAATTCGCCGATGGGCGCATGAAGCTGGCGGGTGGAAAAAGCGCGACGCAGAAACGCGCAGCTAAACCACCCGAACAGGGGTCGCTGTTCTAGGGCGCATCAAGATGCGCCTTACGGGCAAAGCCCATCGCAACGAACGCACCGGGTAAGGCGGAGGTCACCTCCGCCTAATAACGTCTGTGTGGCGCGGAGACGCAAAGTCAGTAAGGCGGACGTGTCGTCCGCGAGGCTCACACGCCGATCTTCGGGCCGAGGCAGATCATTTCCTCGCCAACATCCTGTGCTTCGTAGAGCTCGGTGCTGTCAGGGTCATTTGCGAAGGTTGCGATCAATCCACCGGCTCTCTTCTCGAAGGTCCAGCACTGCGGATCGGGGCGATCCTCGTAGACAAAGCAGATCAGCGGGCCGTCATTGTACCACGTCCCGTCCCTGCATTCACCATCCAGAAAGGACCAGGTGACGCGTCGGTTTTCATGGTATATTTCAGCGCCATACGCCTCACCCGAGCGACCGTAGAACAGGGTTTTCCCGGTGACATAGGCTTCGAACTCGGCCGCCGTCATCGGCTCAGCCATCGCAGTGGAGCCTGCAAAGACAAGCGGGATCAGCAAGAGGCGAATGATCATGCGCCCACTGTGGCAGAGCCGTGCGAAACCTGCCAGAGGGCACGTCGTTTCATGCGGATGCTGGCGTTATCCTGCTTTGGATCACGGCACCCGCCCACCGTTCCGCCCGTTTGTCCATGATACGCCGCCAAAGGGGTGGAACAAGCGCCAGAACGGCCATCACCGGCAGGGAGTGAGGCAATATGGGCATGGTCTCCGCATCCAGTTCCAGCCGTGGGAAGGATGTTGCGGGACGAGCATGGTGAGCAGAGTGATGCGGCGCGTTCAGCATCATGGCCGCCGAATACCAATGGGGTGCGTTCCATGAATGTGCTGGTCCCATCGGCTCCAGTTGGCCGCCCGGCAGGCTGCGCCGCATGAGCCCGTAATGCTGGACGTAGTCCGACAGCATCAGTTGAACCTGCGCATATGCGCTGACAAGGATCAGCCCCAGAACTCCGGCACCACCAGCTAGTGTATATGCAACTGCGACGCTTAGAGCGGACGCCAAGGCATAGAAAAGATACGGGCGCGGAAGTCGTGCACCGCCATGACGTCTTTTCTCCGCGTACAGTCCGTCGCGGCACCCGCCAATCCAGGCACGTGCAAGGTAGGCCCAGAACCCTTCCCCCAAACGTGCCGTGGCGGGGTCAGCCATGGTTGCCGCATGAACATGGTGCACCAGACGATGTGCGCTGGTGTGGTGGCCGAAAAGGATGGATGCATAGCAGGCCGCCCCCAATCGAAACGCCCAGCGATCCGCACGGTGGATCAATTCATGCGCATTGGAGTTGGACACTTGTCCGAAATATAACCCGGCCGCCACGACGATCAGCGCCTTGTCCAGCGTCGCAAGGTCCGTGCCCATGGCCCAAACCGTCAGGCCCAACAGGAAAAAATGGATAACGCCCAAGGCTTCAGACAGCCGATGACCGGATGCGTCAGACGGTGCAGGACGCACAGGCAGCTTGTCGAGGAAAAAGACAACAACCGTAATGACCAACACGGCAGCAACCGGCCACGGCCCGCCCGACAAACAGGCCAGCGCCAGACACAGCCCGGGCAAAAGGCTGGCGATTTGAAACGGCAGCAGGGGCGGCATGTATGCAGAATCACTCCAGTTTTCGCGGCTGAACGGTATCACAGCCTGACAGAGGATGCCTTTAGCTTCAATTTGCTGCCAAAGCGTGACCCATTGGCGGCGACATGGTGACGATACGCGCGTCATTTGTGTATCGGGGCGTCGCTTTTGGGCTGATCGTGCTTTGGCTGCGCTGATACTCTCTGCCCAAATCAGGGCAGGAGTGCGTGTGATGGCGCTGGACGAGTCGGCAAAGGGCAAAGGTGTCTGGAAATCGGGCAAGGGCAAGGGGCGTGTCCGTCCCAAGGGCCGTGCGCTAGAGGATCAGGCCTGGCAAGAGGTGCAGGCGCTGCTTGGCGACCAACCGCGCCGCCGTGACCTGCTGATCGAATTCCTGCACCTGATCCAGGATGCCTATGGCCACCTCTCTGCTGCGCATCTGCGTGCGCTTGCCGAGGAAATGCGCCTCAGCATGGCTGAGGTTTACGAGGTCGCGACGTTCTACGCCCATTTCGATGTGGTGAAGGAAGGCGAAACACCGCCCCCAGCGCTCACAATCCGCGTCTGCGACTCGCTCAGCTGCGAACTGGCAGGGGCGCAAGCCCTCAAATCCGCTCTCGAAGACGGCCTCGACCCGTCCGAGGTGCGTGTCCTTCGTGCGCCCTGCATGGGCCGCTGCGATACCGCCCCAGTGCTTGAACTGGGCCACAACCACATCGACAACGCGACGCCTGAAAAGGTGCATGCGGCCATCGCAGCCGGTGACACCCACGCACACTTCCCGGACTACGAAACGCTGGATACCTATGCTGCCGCCGGTGGCTACACCGCGCTCATGCAACTGCGCGACAGTGGCAACTGGGAAGACGTGCAGGCCAAAATCAAGGAAAGCGGTCTGCGGGGTCTGGGCGGGGCGGGCTTCCCCTCCGGCACCAAGTGGGGCTTTGTCCGTGCTAATGCTGGCCCGCGCTACCTCGCCGTCAACGGGGACGAGGGCGAACCGGGCACGTTCAAGGACCGCTACTACCTCGAACGCACGCCGCATCTGTTCCTTGAAGGGATGTTGATCGCCGCCTGGGCGGTCGAGGCAGAAACCGCCTTTATCTACATGCGCGACGAATACCCCGCCGTGCTCAACATCCTTGCCCGTGAAATCAAGACGCTGGAAGACGCTGGGATCGTGAAACCCGGCTATATCGACCTGCGGCGCGGGGCAGGTGCCTATATCTGCGGGGAAGAATCCGCGATGATCGAAAGCATCGAAGGCAAGCGCGGCCTGCCGCGCCACCGGCCTCCCTACGTGGCGCAAGTGGGCACCTTCAACCGACCCACACTGGTGCATAACGTGGAAACCCTGCACTGGATCGCGCGCATCTGTCGCGAAGGGCCGGAGGTGCTGAACAGCACTGAAAAGAACGGGCGGACAGGCTTGCGCAGCTACTCCGTCTCCGGACGCGTTGCCAAACCGGGCGTCTACCTGCTGCCCGCAGGGTCCACGATTACGGACATCATCGAGGCGGCTGGTGGTATGGCCGACGGTCACGTGTTCAAGGCGTATCAACCGGGTGGCCCGTCTTCGGGTCTGCTGCCCGCGTCGATGAACGACATCCCGCTCGACTTCGATACGCTGCAACCTCATGGCACGTTCATCGGCTCAGCGGCGGTTGTGGTCCTGTCGGATCAGGATCGTGCCCGCGACGCCGCACTCAACATGCTCAAGTTCTTCGAAGACGAAAGCTGCGGCCAATGCACCCCCTGCCGGGTGGGTTGTGAAAAAGCAGTCAAACTGATGCAGGCGGATACGTGGGACCAGGGTCTGCTGGATGAGCTTTGCACCGCAATGACGGATGCCTCGATCTGCGGCCTTGGGCAGGCGGCGCCGAACCCAATCAAGCTGACGATGAAGCATTTCGCAGACGAGATTTGATATTGTCTTGGGCGACGTGATCAACGTCGCCCTTGCTTCGCCTCGAAGTCGTACCTTTTCATGCCCGCGCCCGCGTATTAGGTCAGGGACAGAACGACATTCGGGGCATCATGGCATTTTTTAAGAAACTCAAGGATCGGCTGTTCAAATCTTCGTCCAAGATTGACGAGGGGTTGGAGGCGATCGTCGAAGATGGCGGAGTGGAAGAGGCCGCAGCGCCCGATCCCGAGATCGTGCCGACGCCTGACCCAACCCCGACGCCTGCACCGGTTGAGATGCCGCCGGTGTCCGATCCGATGCCCGAACCCGCGCCGGTCGAAGCGCCGGTGATTTCGGACCCGGAGCCGGTCTCTGAACCAATCGAAACACCTGTTGCACCCGATCCGGAACCGATAATCGTTCCTGAGCCTGAGCCTGAGCCTGAGCCTGAGCCTGAGCCTGAGCCTGAGCCTGA
>NZ_JBYNDP010000192.1:0-5175 GCF_059783535.1 Tateyamaria sp.
GATTTCGCCCATCGTCTCGCTGGCCATAAGCAGCACGCGCTGCATCCAGGCATCCCAACCCGACACGAAAGCGGCAGACAAGCCGTGGCGCAGGAAATCACCGGCAAAGGGCAGTTTGCCATAATAGCCAAAAGTCATATCCATGCACCGCGCTACAGGAAGGATGGGCAGCTGAACGTGCTGAGAGCGTCCAGCGTAAACGGGTTCAACACGGAGCCCGCACGCAGTTGAAAGATCGCGATCCGCCCACCGACGTTGAACACCACGCGGTTGCGATCGCTCACATTCGTGCGCCGCACCTCTGCAGCATCCAACAGCCTAAACAGCGCCCAAGGTCCGTCGTGTGTTACATCGCTGCGTACGTCGGAACGCGTGGGCGTGAACGCTACACGGGTCCGCGCGCCCTGTTCCCCAGGCCATCGCAGCGCACTCGGCTGAGGTGGGCCATGGGCATAGCTGACCGTTTGACCGCCTGTTTCTAACGTCACGCGCTCAACGTTCGGATCAAGTGCTGACGGTGTGACTTCCAACGTGATGTCGGGTAGGCCCGGGGCAATAAAGAAGCTGTTCTTGATCTCGTCCGCACGCTGGAACTGCTGCACAACCGCGTTCGAAACCCCCACGTCGATCCCGTTGACTCGGCGCACCTGCCAAGGGTCTTGTGAAGTGTCGACAAAGCGGGCGAGGTTGTCGTCAAAGAATGCCTCGATTAGGCCGCCGGGGCCAAAGAGGCGACCGAAATCCTGCAAAGCAACATCCGCCTGCGCCTGTCTGTCGAACGGATAGCGGTTATTGATGGCGCGGGTGCAAAACGGCAGAACCTCAGACTGCCATTTGGTGTTGATCTGTGACCGAGCACCACCGATTGCGGCCCCTGCAGACGACTGTACCACCTGTGTCGCCCAGCGCTCCATCGGAGCGGGCATCCGCCCAATCTCAGCCTGAAGGCGGGCTGGCGCATTCTGGCTATCACCAAGAAGTGCCGTGCCAAGGTTCTGCCCCAGCGACAATCGGTTCAACTCGTCATAGACATCCGTCATCAGCTGGATAACGCGGTCAAGTTCGGATGGACCTTCGGTGCGGTCAGTCAGGCGGTGGATCTCCTGAAACCGATCCTCGACAAATTGACCCGGCGCGACAGGCTCGGCATCCGGAATCTGCTCAAGCGTGCCGCGCACCGCATTAAAAAAATCTTCGGCGTCAACGCTGATGCTACGGACCACTTCTCCGATTGCAAATTCCTGCGCTTCCGCTGCAGCGACGCCAGTGACCGCAGCAACCGAAGGTAGGACCGTCAATCGAGTCTGTTCAGTCACGCCCTCAAGCAAGTTGCGCAAGGGCGAGATGGGGCCGGACAGGATGTTGATGACATCAGTGGCCTGGCCAAGGTTGGTCATCGGCAGAACATCGATATCCGCCAGCAACTCGTCATAACGCGCGACGAAATCGGTCTCGTACAGGGCCAGCACGTCCCGACTGATCAGCGCAAGCGCTTGAGGACTGTTTTCAATCTGACCTCCAGGTCCAAGGATCAGGCTGTCACGTTGAATACGCTCCGCGGCAACGAGGATCTGAGGCAGGAAAAAGTCATAAAAGGCAGCGCGGGTGTAGACTCCCTCGATCCCCCTGGTGAGCGGTCTTCCCGATGGACGCACCAGTACACGCGATGCGGCAGGTCCGCCCACTTCCGTGATCCGGAACGGCGCCAAAGCCTGTGCTTCAGGCGAGGTGACTATACTGGTGTAAACACGCTCAGAAATAGGTGTTTCCGACAAGATCGCCTGCACTTGCGCGACCAGCGGGCCGTTCAGGGCGATTTCCAGCATGGGTTGGCTAATCAGTTCCGCCAAATGCCCTTGCAGGTCGGATTGAAGGTCGGGCTGACCGGGAAAAAGAGCTTCCCAATCATCGGCCAACCATACCGAGACATGATCCGCCTCCATCGGCACTTGCAAGCCAAGCATCATGTAGGTCTTCAGCGCTTCAAACAGATCAGCGCTGTCGTTGAGGTTCGACTGCATCACCTTCTCAAGCCGAACGAGCAAGCGGGGAAGCATTATAGAGTTCAGGGCCGCACGGTAAGACTGCCCGGTCTCCGTGCCGATCACATCACCCTGATAGAGGCCATAGGTCAGCGCGCGTGGCGGCTCAGGATCCGTGGCGGCGGGATTGCCGGGCATATCACGCAGGATATTCAGCGCGGGAACCACCTGTGCCAAATCATCATCCGAAATGGGACTTTGCGGGATTTCGGCGGCTAGGGCCTGGAAGGTCGAAATCTGCGCACTTGTCTGCCCAATCAGGTTCCGGTTGCCCACAAAACTGTTCAGAAGAAGACCACCTACGAGGGCAAACGCTCCTACACCCGTTGCAATTGCACCGCGCGTCGCCCACCGGGTTCGCCGCTCAACCGCATCATCACGCGAAACAAGCCCCGCTTCACCAAAGATCACATCCGTCATCAGCCGGGTCAGGAAGAAGCTGCGCCCCTGCCCCTGACCGGTGCCGATGGCCTGCCGCCCGATGCCAAAGTTGCGTGACATTCCCGCCATGAGCCGATCGATGGGCATGCCCTCTTGCGTGCCAGAGGTGAAATAGACCCCCCGCAGCAGCAGCGGATCACTGTAGCGACTTTCCTGGAAAATCTCTCCAAGAAACGATTCAACGGCGTCGTGCAAGCTGGCCATCTGGTTCGGAAAACCCGCGATCAGAGTGCGGCGCTGAAAATCTGTTTCGGACTGTATACGTTCCAGACTGTGATCGCTGAGCCGTGCCACCAACCCTTCGAACTCTGAGGGAAAGCTTTCGGAAATGGGTACAGCCGAGTTCTTGTCAGCCGAAAGCGGCAAGGTAATGCCCCAGACCTGTTCACGCTCTTTGCTGCCCAACCCATCAAAGAATTCCTGGAAGCCTGCCACCAGATCCGCCTTGGTCAAGATGACATAGACCGGAAAGCTGACCCCAAGCTTGTCGCGAAGCTCCTGCAATCGGACACGGATCGCCTGTGCGTGAGTTGCGGCAGTGACCTCATCCATCTCGGATAGATCCGACACGCTGATCGCAACCATCGCACCGTTGATCGGCTGGCGGCTACGCTGTTTCTTCAACATCTCCAGGAAACCGGACCAAGCACGGCTGTCCGCAGAGAAATTACTATCCTGCGTGGTGTACCTCCCAGCCGTGTCCAGAAGAACGGCGTCATTGGTGAACCACCAATCGCAATTTCGAGTGCCGCCCACACCGCCGACCGCCTCTTTGCCCAGGCTGTCAGCCAATGGGAACTTGAGACCCGAATTGACAATCGCCGTGGTTTTGCCCGCGCCGGGCGGACCAATCATGATGTACCATGGCACCTGATAGAGATGCCCCCTTCCGAACCATCCTCCCTTCCTGCTTTTGCGAAGGGTGTTCAAAGCCGTCTTGAGCCGTGCGCGGATCTCGGCCAATTCGGAGCGCACTGCCTCGTCTTCGGCGGTGTCGTCGGCCACTTGTTTGGCGATCTCTTCCGATATTTGGGTGTCTCGTGACCGTCGACTCAGGAGGATAATCAGCACAAAGATCGTTGCGGCTGCGAGGATCGAAAACGTGGCCACCACACGGTCCAGAAGCGTATCGAAGGGGCGCACTCCTACGATCTCAACTAGCGGACCAAGGTACCACAAGGGTCCCATCAGCAAGGCAGCAGTGATGGTTACGATGCCAATGGGTGAAAGGATCACGTTCACGATGAAATTGCGGATCATGGCTCTAGCCTGCCTTTACAAGAATGACATCAATGCGACGGTTCTGGGCGCGCCCTTCAGGCGTTGCGTTGGTAGCGATGGGTTCGTTGTCCGCGCGCCCTTCAGCGGTGATCCGGTCTGGATCACTAAGGGTTGTGGCAACCTTTTCCATCACGGCCTCGGCCCTGGCGAGAGACAACGACAGGTTCGACGGAAAGCGCGCGGTGTTGATCGGGACATTGTCAGAATGTCCTGCAACGATTATCCGACCGTCCTCGGGTTCCAGCGCGGCAGCGACGCGGTCGATCAACGGGCGAACCTCTTCGCGCAAGACATCAGAGCCCGAACCGAACATGCCCTGACCGTTGATCCGAACCAGCACCGTGTTGCCGTCGCGTGTGACCGTCACAAGGGACGCGGCAATTTCAGGAGCCAGAAAAGTGCGGATGCGGTCGAGATCGCTAACCTGCTCGGGTGCGGGCAGCGGCGGTGGGGGCGGCGGCGGGGCTGGCCGCGCGAGAGTAACGGGGCCGCCAAGATCCAGTGCGAGAATCTGACCACGAACCCGCTCGGTATCAAGGCTCAGTAGGAAGGAAAGGACAAAGAACGCGAGCGCCACAAGCGCAGTTGTCAACCCGGCCAGCAACCACACCGGCATCCAGATCGACAGCACGTGATGCGCCACTTTGAGCCCCCGCCAATGCGGTGAAAGATCGGGCTCCGTCCGGCCTCGCTGTGTCCGAATGGTCCGCGCCAGCCCGTCGCGCACAGCCAGGTGTTTTTCGATACCGCGCGCAGTGACACGTAAACGTCCCTCGAACCCAAGGCTCAGGCACATGTATAGGAACTCGAGCAAGTCCCGATTGCTGCCCGGATCGGTTTGCAGCCGATCCAGAAGATCATAAAACCGCTCGCCGCCATGAGTTTCCTTGTGAAAGGTGCCGACCATGCTTTGCTGCGCCCAGATGCTGTTACCACCCCACGGCGTGTTCAGCACCACGTCATCGACTGTGGCACAGATGGCATAGCGTGCGACCTTGACGATCTGACCCGGCACGCCAGCATGTGACGCGCGATCTTCGAAGGCGCGAATTTCTGAAACAACGCTTTGGCGAAGTTGGGCAGGGTTGCTGTGTTGTGCGCGATTGCGGATGCGTCCGACGAGCTGAAACAGATGCGAAGCGGCGGCGCAAAGCGGATTGAAACCGGCAAGAACATCCTGCGACTGAGGTATCTGCGCGACAGGTCGCGTTGCAGTGGTCACCTCAGGGGTTCCCACCTTGGGCGCCGGTGCGCTCTCGGGCTGAGTGGGCATAGGCTCGGGAAGCCGCCCGCCGGGATTGAGCCGGATCACCGTTTTGTCGGTATCGGTGGCTTCGGCGAAAGGGTCGTCCTTGCTCATCTTCATCTCTCCTGCACGGGTCCGCATCAACGGATCGCCCACAGCTCCATC
>NZ_JBYNDP010000054.1:0-25191 GCF_059783535.1 Tateyamaria sp.
GCCCTGAAGATGTCGATCAAGCAAGCCCATAGTTGCAGCCGCGATCACCGGGTCCAGCGCCGATGTTGGTTCATCAAGAACGATGAGATCAGGAGCTCCCATCAGCGCCATGGCAATGACGAACCTTTGCTGCATCCCTCTGCTCCACGCCCAGGGCCGTTTGCGCAGATCGCCGCCTTCGATTTTCAGCGACGAAAAGAGGGCTTTCTGATCAACCGCACCCCGCTGCAAACCCAATGCCGTTTCTGCCTCACGCCAATGAAATGCCATGCTACGCAGTGGGTCGAGCGCCTCGTCCGGGCTTTGAGGAACGTGCGCCACGGTGTGGCCTTGTGCCCTTAGTGCGTCCACCAACGCGTGCCCGAGCGTCGACTTGCCCGATCCCGACGCACCGACCAATCCGATCCTGTCACCGGGTGAAATTTCAACCGAGGTCGGATAAAGAATGGTCTGGCCCGAGCGCATCGCGCTCAGGCCGGAAACGGCAAGTGTCATTCAACGAACTTCGTTTCATGCGTGATCCAGTAGGTCTCGGTCGGATGCACGGCGTAGCCAGTGAGGCCAGGCTTGGCGACATTGACCTGATTGACGTGGAAGACAGGAATCATGGCGGCATCGGCTGCGATGATGTGCTGCGCTTCGTCGTAGATCGCCTCGCGTTCTTCGTGGTCAAATGTCAGGCGGCCTTTTTCAAGCAGCTTGTCCAAGGCGGTGTTCGCATAGTTCCCGGAATTCGAAGCGCCACCGGATTTCAACAGTGTTTCAAGAACCGCACCCGGATCGCCCTGTGGGGTTGTCACCCAAGCTTGCAGGAAAAGATCGGCTGAACCGTTTGCGATGGCGTCGCTGCTCGCGCCCCATTCGCCGACTTTGACGGTCGCCGAAATCCCGATGGCCGACAGAAATGCCTGTGTCAGCTCGGCTGTCGGTGACAGGGCCGCGCGGGACGAATAAGTCACTATGTCGATCTCAAGCGGCTCACTATCAAGTATCCAGCGCCCACCCTCTTTGACAGCACCGGCTTCTGACAGCAGCTCTTCAGCCTTTGCCGGATCGTAGTCTGCTTGGATATCTGCAGCCCAGCCCTTTCCGTCAGGATACACAGTCCCGGCAGCGGAGCCGCCAACCCCAGAGAGAACGGCATCGACGATGCCCTGACGATCAATTGCCAAAGAAACAGCGCGGCGCACCAGCGGGTTGGCCATGGGCCCGCTGGCAGCGTTCACCGTGTAGAAATAGAGGCGGGCCGTTGGTGCCGAGAAGCCAATTGCGCCGGTGCTCTTGATCCGCTCAAAATCACTCTCCGGGTAGTTGATGACCATATCAACTTCGCCCGCCTCGAAGGCCAGTGCCGCTGTCGCGGGATCGCCGGACACGACCGCGCGAACCTCTTTCAGACCGGGAGCGCCAAGCCGATAGTTCGGGTTGGCTTCGACACGATAAAGCTGGTTTGGGACGGCTTCTGCGAAAGAGTATGGGCCGGTCGCATTGATTGGGAACGCGTCCGACGGTTGCCCCAGGATTGCGATGCCGGGCTCAGATAGCGTCCAAGGGAAGGCCGCGTTCGGACTATTGGTCTCGAACACAACCACGCTATCACCGTCGGCTGACATTCCTGCCAGATCCAGCAGGTTCATCACTCGGGCGTTGTGCCCCGGGTGGCCCTCATCCGAAATGGGCGCGATCGCATCGATGACGGCCTGTGCCGTCAGCGGTGTACCGTCGTGGAACTGTACGCCGTTCCGCAACGTGACGCGCCATGTCGTCGGTGAAGACTGCTCAATTTCCTCGGCCAGACGCGGATACAGCTTGAGGTCATAGTCGATCCCCATCAGCGTCTCGGTCACACCTGTCTGGTTGGAGAGCCATCCATTGTATCCGGCGCGGGGGTCCGGGACCTCAGCGCTTGGACCGGAGCCGACCGATATCGTAAGACTTCCCTCTTGAGCAAATGTCGGAAACGCCTGGCTGAGCGTCACGATTGCAGCAAAGACCAGTCTGGTGACGATAGACATTGGGAAGTTCCTTTAGGCTTGAGAATTAGTAAGGGCGTGTTGCAAGGCATTCTTGTCGCGCGCCAGCATGCGCGCCTCGACCTGCGAGAGCGAGTACAGTGTTTCTTCAACACTATGACCGCTCGCATGAGCCTTGTTCCAAATGCGCCGCGCTGATGTCGGTGACCATGGAAGAACCGCCTGTGCAAGCCAGTGCCTTAGGGGTGCCGGCAGGGAATCATATGTTCGCATCGGATCGCCGGAACGGCGCTTGCCACGCAGGCTTGTTTGTCCGAGATTGCGAGTGCGTTGCGCAGACATCTTGAATGGTCAAAGCTTAAAAAAAGGGTAGTCATGCAACTAACGGAGCTACATAAAGCACGCAACACCATTTGTTACATGTGCATCAAAATAAGCGGAACCATGCGTTGAAACGAAACAGCCGCCTGTCCCTTGCCCTTCACACGCTAAGCCATATGGCAGGCGATCCAAGCCGTATGCGCACGTCCGCAGACATCGCCGAACACGCTGGCACAAATCCCGTGGTTGTACGCCGCGTTCTGGGCCGGCTTCGAAAAGCGGGGTTATTGACATCGGAAAAGGGCCATTCCGGCGGCTGGCGTTTGGCACAGGCGCCGGAAGACATCACACTTGCCGATGTCTATCTGGCACTCGACGAGCGTTTGGTCGCCGGTGGTGACGATGATGAAACGCCTGCATGTTCTGTCGAAAAAGCTCTGCATAAACGGGTCACAGGCGTTCTGGAGGATGTCGAACAAAAGCTGATCCAAAGACTGAGTGAAACCTCAATCTCCGAAGTGCGCGGGAACTGATCACAGCATCGCCAGAGCGGCACAGCGCCTCCCCGGATCATCCTTGCTAGTGGAACTGACGGCCCGTCCGACACCGCAACACTCTCAAATACGCTTCTGACGACGATGACCCCGTTCTCGAGTCTTTTGGCAGAGCAGGTGTGAGGCGCATACAACCCAGCCCTTGGAAGCGGCAAACCGACTGGCATTTGTGCGGCCGGTTTACCGGTGGATCATTTCGCGTAACGAGACCCTTGTTTATTGAGCCGCAATCTCACTATCTGGCGCGTGCTGCTCACCAAACCCTTGTGGAACCGGAAGGTCCGGCAATGCCGCCGCCCTCTTTTGCAGCGCACGCCCGATCACAACGCGACTGATTTCCGTGGTTCCGTCTACGATCCGAAGCATTTGCGCCAGACGGGACAGGCGATCCAAACCGTAGGGCTGCAAAAGCCCCATGCCGCCCAGGACTTGAGTGCAGGTATTTGCAGCCTTCACGGCAGCATCCGGCACAAATCGTTTGGCATGGGCAGCCATCAGGGGGCCTTCCGGCGTCCCAAGCGCTTCACCCGCTTTACGATAGAGCAGCCTTGACGCTTCAAGATCGGTCGCAACTTCACCAAGCATCCATTGAATGCCGTCCAGGTCCAGGTTCTTGCCTCCAAACATCTTGCGGTTCTTGGAGTAGGACAGAGCGGTATCAAGGGCTGACTGCATCAGCCCACAACATCCAGATGCGATGGAGACACGCGCGATATCGATCGCCATAAGTGAACCCTGCAGGCCCTGACCAATGGGCAGGATGATGTTGTCTTCGCCGACGACCACCTTGTCAAAATACATCTCGGACATCGGCAGGAAATTATAGGACGGGGTATCGTAAAGCGGGCCGAAGCTGATCCCCGGCGCGTCGGCGGGAATGGCGATCATTGCCATATCTTTGTGCCCGGGTGCATCGCTGGTCTTTACAACGGTGAAGTAGATATCGGCTTCGGTCGCAAGGCTGACCCATGCTTTGGATCCACTGATCGTCCATGTGCCATCGTCGTTTATTTTGGCACGTGTATACATCTTCATCGGGTCCGAGCCGGACTGTGGTTCGGTCAAGGCAAAATTCGCCAGCTTGCGGCCAGACGTCAGATCTCGAGCCCAATGCTGTTTGAAAGCGTCAGTGCCGTAGCCGCATCCCGCAAACGTGCAAATGTTGTGCATAGACAGAGCAAACGCATACGCCCCATCGCCAAGCCCCAACTGTTCATAAACCTGGATACCCTCCGACAAGGGCAACGCCTGTCCGCCGAGTTCTTCAGGTGCATAAAGACCCATCAAACCAGCAGCTCCTGCCTTGTCCGATGCATCGCGGGGCCAAGCCTTGTTCGCATTCCACGCGTCAACATTAGGCAAGATCACCTGCTCGGCGTGGTTACGGGCAGCATCTAGAATGGCAGCTAGTTTGTCTGTCACTGGAGTCTTCCTTTCAGAAACGAGATTGTCGAAACATGCCAGATCTCTTTGCAGCGCATTGAGACCAAAGAGGTCGATTTTGGCTGTTTCTTACGCTTTTTGCCCATAAAATTAAGATATGCGGCAACGGTGGACCATCTCGTGGCGTGACAATGCATTGTCCAAAAGTGACAAAATGGGTGCTTAGTCTGACGCCAGACGATAGTGGCTCGGTGCGCTTCCCGTCCACCGCTGAAAAGCCCGATGGAAGTTCGCCGCCGACGAAAAACCGACCTCTTGGGCAATCTCTTCAATGGTTTTAAGGCCCGAACGCAAACTGCGGATGGCAATGTCACGGCGCAGTCCGTCCTTGATCGTTTGAAAGGACGTACCTTCTGCATCCAACCTTCGAATGAGCGTGCGTGGCGTCATGTTCATGGCAGCCGCCGCATTGGCCAGATCGGCACTTTCCCACTCCGTCTGACCAAGATATGTGCGCACACGCAGAGACTGCGTATGCTCTCGTGACTTTGTAAAAATCCAGTCCCTTGGCGCGTTCTGCAAAAATTCAGTGAGGTCTGCCCTGTTGCGCATTTGTAGGCGCCCGATCTTGTCCAAACTCAAAGTCAGCGAAGTTTCTTTCCGATCGAATGACACGGGCGCAGGAAAAACGATTGCGTAGTCCTGATGGAAGTCGGGCTGCGCGAAAGCAAAGGCGACATGCTTTAAAGGCACTTCATGCCCTGCCATCCAGGACATTAGCCCATGTGCCAATTTCAGGATCAACATATGACCAAACCGTTGTACTTGAGCGCCGGACTGGGGATGCAAGGTTAACGTCAGAAGGTCATCTTTTTTGGTCAGATCGAGTTGGTAATCGTCCAGCAATAGATTCCAAAACGTCGAAAATCGATAAAGGGCTGACGACAGCGACGTCGCTTCGCGTACAGTAGTTAAAAGGTGCTGCAGCGCCCGCGGACGGACCGGGCGGCTCCAAAGCCCCATCATCTCATCCCCTGTCACAACAGCAGCCCTTTGGTAAAGGTCGACAATCTGATCCAGGGTAATCCTTTCATGTGATTGACCATGACCAAACGAGAGACTTGATCGTTCCAGCAGTGAGGACAATTGTTCATCGGTGCAAAGTGTGCGCAGGGCGACAAGCCAGTCGCTGATAAACTGGTAGGATACGGTCGAGAGAGCAGTTGGTTGGGTGGAAGTCATAAGGCACGCTAGCTAGGTTCAGGCCGCATGACCAACACATCACAATTTCAATGAATCCGTTCGAGGAGAGAAGACCTTGAGGCACAGGTCACATTGGTTTGCGTAGTGGACCCGAGACGCGTCATCCGTACAAGACGACCACTCACATACAGCCTCGGCAAACCTCGCACTTCAAGCGCTGCTGCAAAAGCCAATTGAAGCTGATCGAGGTTGAAGAATGATACACGCGATCATTCGTTAATTCGATTTCTAGACCAACGAAACTTTGCAGCTCACATAACGATTTTGACGGAACAATTGCGGACCCAATGATCCCAAAGACCAAAAATATCCTTCGAATCCAAAAGGATATAAGTTGATCTAATTGAGCCGACCGCTGTCAGCGTCGAAGAATTGCCTGAACAAGATTTTTCAGGGAAACACACCAAAAAGGACTGTACCCAGGGGCGAGCACAACTTAAAGTAGTTCAATTAATAAGTTCAGGGAATTGAAGAGATGCTCCAGCCTGTGCCAACGAGCCTCAGCCAGAGAAACCGGGCCAGCGAAGCGCATATGCTTCGAACACTTAACACGTTTGCGGTCGACCTGATGTCGATCCCAAGTGTCGAAGATCTGTTCTGGTATGTCGCCCAGAATGTGGTTGGCAAGCTTGGGTTTATCGACTGTGTCATCTACCGGGCCAATGACGCGCAAACAGAGCTAACGCAGGTCGCGGCATGGGGCGAAAAGAATCCCTTTGGGCGCAACATCATAAACCCGCTGGTTATCCCCTTCGGACGCGGCATTACCGGACAGGTTGCACAAAGCGGCGAGCCCATCATCGTGGACGATCTCTTGGGGGACGAGAATTACATCGCCGACACGCAACCCGCACGCTCGGAAATTTGCGTGCCATTGACTTCGGCGGGCCGCGTGGTCGGCGTTATCGACAGCGAACACCCGGACATTGCCGTATTCGGTGAACCGGAACTGGAAATACTGAGCACAGTGGCAGCGATGACTAGCGCAAAGCTGGAATTGCTCGCAGAGTCTCAAAGGTCCCACGAACGGTACGAGGACCTCGTGGAAGCCCACTCTCAACTAACCTTGGAAACGCGCAGCCGAAAAGCCTTGGAGGCCAAGCTTTTTGAAGCCCGAAAGCTGGAAGCGATTGGATGGCTGACCGGCCGGTTCGCCCATGAATTCAACAACTTGTTGACCGTCGTTTCGGGAAACATTGAACTGCTGGAACTGGACGCATCGGATTGCGAAAGGAAAGGCACACTTCAGAGCATTAAGACGGCTTCGGGGCGGGGTGCAAAGCTGATCCAAGACATGCTGGCTTTCGCGCAAAGGACACGTTTGGCGCCGAAGATTCTGAACCTGAACACGCTTGTGTCGACCTTTTGCGAGAATTTTGAGCAATCACTTGCGCAACATGTCGAGCAGAATCTGGCGCGAGATATTTGGTCGGTCTCGGTCGATCCCATGGCGATGGAAAACATGCTTCTCAACCTCGTGCTGAACGGCATTGATGCGATGCCTGACGGCGGCACGCTTCGCATTAAGACTGAAAACATCTTCCATACTCTGCCAGAAGGCCGGCACTTCCCATCCGAACTCCCGCCAGGACGCTATGTGAGATTGAGTGTTTCGGATCAGGGAGCAGGGATCTCGGAAGATCGATTGCAACAAATCTTTGACCCGTTTTTTACCACAAAAGCCGTTGGTGAAGGCACGGGACTAGGTCTCTCCATGGTGCTCGGGGTTATGCGCCAATCTGGCGGTACCGTGGCGGTGCACAGCCGTGTTGGCACAGGTTCAACATTTGAACTCTACTTCCCGGCGGGATCGTCAGGCGGCAGTAACGTGTCATCCATCAAATACCGGTAAAGGTTTTGCGCTTGGGGGCTTTGATTGCAAAACAAATGAAGGAACTTCCGGGCGCGTTCGACAACCTGCCTCTGATAGACGTCAGAGGGTTGGCTTTCGCAGACAAAACCTTGCATGGAAAAATCGCCGATGAGATCGGCCTTGCAGCACGCGAGATCGGTTTTTTTAGGATCATCGGCCACGGGATTGACCTCACACTTGTCGAGCGAGCCTATCAAATGGCCGAGCGGTTCTTTGCCCTGCCGGATCAAACAAAGCGACGTTACTACATTGGACTAAGCACGAACCACCGCGGCTATGTCCCATTCACGGAAAAGGGTGACTACCCGGACGAGATGAACCGGAGCTACGAAGCATTCGATCTCGGTCTGGATCTACCATGTGGCGACCCTGATTATTTGAGCGGCAACCGCTTGCTGGGACCAAATGTCTGGCCGTGTGTCGATGGTTTCCAAGCGACCATCTCGGAGTACTACAAGCAGATTTCCGCGTTGGGTCAGCTGATTTGTTCGACACTTGAGCTCCATCTGGGTCTGGCGCCTGGCACTATGACAGATCACATGACGAAACCCGTATCGCAACTCCGGCTCCTTCACTATGTGCGTCAGAACAACGAGATCGACGTTAAATCAGTCAACATGGGTGCACATACAGACTATGAATGCCTAACCCTCCTGCACACCCGAAATGCCGGTCTGCAGGTTATGAACACTGATGACCGCTGGATCGATGTGCCAGTCGATCCGCGTGTTTTTGTCGTGAACATCGGAGACATGCTCGAGGCATGGACCAATGGCCTGTTGCGTTCAACGCCGCATCGCGTGCTGAACCTCAGCCCTGAGCGGTTCTCAATGCCATATTTTGTCGCCGCAAACTACGACACCCTGATCAGCCCGTTCCCGGAACTTGTAGGCCCGGGTGAAGTACCCAGATATGAACCTTTCAAAGCAGGGGTTCACCTGGAACGGATGCTGGTGCGGGACTTTCCGTACTTGAGAAATCAAATCCAATGCGAAACAACCAGCAGCACATCAGACCAGGCAACATCGATCACAAATCCATTTGAAACCCGTATGAATCAGAATGCCCATTAAATCATGCCGAGTTTGGATGCGATGATCGCTGTGGCGCTGGCCGGTCTGGCACTGAGCGCGACACCCGGCCCTTCGATGCTCTATGTGTTGTCTCGCACTGTTGGCCAGAGCCGTATGGCAGGCCTCGCTTCGGCCTTTGGACTGTGCCTGGGGGGTATCGTTCTTGCCGTTGCGACAGCATTGGGTTTGGCCACAGTTTTCCAGACATTCGACTGGGTGGTGACTGCCTTGCGCTACGTCGGATCAATCTATCTGGTCTGGCTTGGTGTTGACATGATCCGGGGTGCGAAGGCCGAAGCTCAAGTGACTTTCGACGTTGAAAAGGTACGGCAAAAGCCCCTTGGTGCGATCATCTGGCAGGGCGTGATTGTTGAGGTTCTGAATCCCAAAACCGTTCTGTTCTTTGCTCTGTTTCTGCCACCGTTCATCAACGCTGGCGACATTCATTCTGCTACCGCCAGTGTGCAGGTTCAGCTTTTGGTACTTGGCATATTGGTGCCCTTGACGGCGATCCCATCAGACCTGGTGGTGGCCTACATGGGCGGCACCATGACAAAAGTCATCAACCGGGAAAGAGCAATGCGTGAACGAATGGCCTGGTTGGGCGGCATCATCCTGATTGGGATTGCATTGAACCTGCACTTGCAAATTCTTTGACGACCTTTCGTGGAATAGATGTGCCGTTGGCAACTATCGAGCGCTAGGTCGGATCGTTGGGAATGTCTGCAAAACCCTGACAGAAATTAGAATCGTGGCTCTAGAAGTACCAAGCAGTTGAATAGACTAGGGGCATTATCAGATGATGAAGCGCTGGAGAACAGCAACCAGTTTTTCGTGACGCCCCAAAATTGCGGACTTACAACGATCAACCTGTTCTGGCGAGAAGTAGTGTTCCCGGTCCAGAACATTGACGGTTCCGATGACCTGGCCGTTAAGGATCGGGACGTTAAGTGCCGACTTGCAACCAAGGCTTTCAATCAAAGCGTAGTCTGGAAAGTACAAGGCAAACTCTGCGACCGTGTTGGCTACAAAAGTCTCACCACGTTCGATAACCATCTCGGTCCATGCGCCTTGCGACATCGGCTTTGTGCCCGAGACTGGGTAGGTCTCGGGGTGTGAGGTGTAAACGCGCTGCGCAAGCCCGGCCTTGCGATCAAGGACCGATACCGTGAACAGGCGCCCTCCGACATCTCTGTGCAAAGCGGCAAAGAATGCATCAGACGAGGATGTGTCGCTCATTCCTTATCTACAAGCCGGTAGAATACGTAGTCAGAGGTCGCACCGTTTACAAACCCACTGACGTTTTCGCGCATCGCAACCTGCTTGATCGCTTGGAACATGATGACAAACGGAGCCTCGACCTGAGTTTCTTTCTGTAACTCCACATACATTTCCAGCCGTTTGTCAGGGTCCTGCTCGGCAAGGGCTGCCATGGTTTTCTCATTCATCTCGGCCGGAGGCATCCACGCGTTGCGCCATGTCGTCGTCGAAGCATACTTGTCGTCCGAATTGTCGGCATTGAACGCAAACGCCTTGGCGTTCGAATGGGGGTCCATGAAGTCCGGCCCCCAGTAGAGCAACATCGCCTCGTGGGTCCGCGCGCGGTACTTGGTGATCACCTGCGCGCCAGTTCCGGCAACAATCTCGAGGTTGATGCCACCTTCGGCAAAGGAGGCCTGCAATGCCTGCGCCATTTCGACAAAGGTCGGAGCCGAAATCACATCCATCGTCACGTTGATTGGTGTTTCCACCCCCGCATCCGCGAGGATCTGTTTGGCCTTCTCCGGATCATAGCTGAACGGTGTGTCGGTCAGCGCACCGGGAAAGCCATCGGGCCAGAATGCCTGATGAACCTTCATCTGTCCCTCAAGCATGCCGTCGGCCATGCCCTGGTAGTCCACGAGATAGCGTGCCGCTTCCCACACTGCAGGGTCGGTGAGACTTTCAGTTTTCTGGTTGAACGACACCCAGTGCACAGCAGCCTGCGGGTATGTTTCGATGCGGACGCCGCCGACCCCTTCAAGACCCGCGATCTGACCCGGGTCGAGATTTTTTGCCATATCAATATCGCCCGCCTCAAGTTGCAAGCGCTGGGTGGCACCTTCCGGATTGTGCTGGATGACAACGCGGTCCATCTCCGGACCACCTTGATAATAATCCGGAAAGGCATCGAGTGCGAGGATGTCGGCCGGCCGGTATGTGCCCAGGCTGAAGGGGCCTGTGCCAGCGGAGTTCTTGTTCATCCACGCGTGGCCCATATCACCATCCACCTCATGGGACATGACGGTTTCCATATCCACGATAGACGCAGGCCGCGCAGCCAGCACGTTCAGCACAAAGGATGGCGCGAAATCGCCCTCATAGCGCACGGTAACCGTATCTCCGCTTGTCGTAACCATTTCTTCGATATTGTCAGCAGTCCAACCAAGCTGAGTCAGGATAAATGCCGGGGCTTTGTCCAGTGTCACGACACGTTTCCAAGAGCCAACAACGTCTTCTGCACGCAGCGGATTGCCAGAATGGAAAATCACACCGTCACGCAAGGTAAATGTAACGGTTTTACTCTCCGCATCGATCTGCCAGTCGGTTGCCAGCGCGGGCGCAAGAACGGTGGTATCTGCCGCATCATATCGGACCAGTGTGTCATATGTATTGGCCACATATTCGCCCGAACTGAATTCATATGCAGACGCCGGATCGATGGTCACGATGTCATCAATGTTCTGCGCAACGACGAGAATGTTGTCTGGTGTTTCCGCTTGGAGCGGCACAGCGGCCATCGCGCCGGCCACAAAACCCGCAAATAAGACTTGTCTGAAATGGTACATGTGTTCCCCCGTTTCTGGAGTTCGCCTCAAACCGAGGCCTGAAGTAAGTGCTGCGAATAGGGATGCGTGGCTTTCATGGCTCGCAAGGCCGCCACATCCATGATCTCGACAATTTCGCCGTCTTTCATAACTGCGAGCCGGTCGCACATGTGGCCGACAACACTGAGATCATGGGAAACCATCAGATATGTCAGCCCGTGTTCCTGCCGCAGATCGGCAAGCAGGTTCAGAATTTCGGCCTGCACAGAAACATCTAGCGCGGAGGTCGGTTCGTCCAGAAGCAAAAGTTTAGGTTCCGGGGCCAAGGCGCGGGCGATCGCGACGCGCTGTCGCTGTCCACCGGACAACTGGTGCGGATAGCGGAAGCGGAATTTCTGACCCAAACCAACGTCATCTAACAATCTGACGACACGTGCGTCGATATTCTTGAACCCATGCAGGTGCAGGGTTTCTCCTAGAACCGCATCAACCGAATGGCGCGGATGAAGTGACGCATACGGATCCTGAAAGACCATCTGGACTTGTTTGTAGAAGTCCTTCGAGCGCCGTTTTCCGATTTGACTGCCACCAACCGCCATCCCGCCTGACCAGGTGGGCGCGAGGCCCGTGATCGCGCGCAGGATTGTCGACTTTCCAGACCCGCTTTCGCCGACAAGACCAAAGCTCTCCCCTGCCCCAACTTCAAAGGCAGCGTTTTTGACAGCATCCACGCGGTCTCGGCCACTCCCGAACCAGACGTTCAGCCCAGCTATTTCCAACATCTTCATATGCGCCCGCTCACGCTTGGGGCTTCGGACCATGCGGGATCGCGCGTTAACACGTCCAGACGATCACGTGGCGTATCGAGCCGTGGCAGCGAATTCAGCAAGCCCCGAGTATAGGGATGTTGCGCCTCCTGCAGCTTGTTGGCCTCACAAACCTCCACGATGCGGCCAGCGTACATGATCAGAACTCTGTCACAAAAATCAGCAACCAAGTTGAGATCGTGACTGATGAAGATCAGTCCCATGCCCCGCTCTTTAACCAGCTTGTCCATAATGTCGAGCACTTGCCGTTGAACCGAGACGTCCAATGCCGAGGTCGGTTCGTCCGCAATCAGAATTTCAGGGTTCGGGATAAGCATCATGGCAATCATGATGCGCTGCCCCATACCGCCCGACATCTCGTGCGGGTACGCACGCATGACGCGTTCGGGATTGCGAATGGAAACCGCCTCAAGCATCTCGAGTGCTTTGGCCCGCGCCTCGGACTTCGTTGCCTTGTTATGCAGCCGGTAGGATTCGATGATCTGATCGCCAATGGTCATCACCGGATTCAGGGAAAACTTTGGGTCTTGCATCACCATCGAAATGCGCTCACCACGGACGTCGCGCATGTCCTTTTCAGATTTCTGCAGCAGGTCCACGCCGTCCAGCTTGATGTGGTCAGCTTGGACGATCCCGGGCGGCCGGATAAGGCGCAGAATGGCACGGCCGGTCATCGACTTGCCGGAGCCGCTTTCCCCGACAATGCCAAGACGTTCACGCCCGAGTGTGAACGAGATACCTCGCACTGCGTCAAAGACGCCTTGCCGGGTGGGAAATCTGACCCACAGATTTTCTATATCGAGAAGGGTATCCATTATTCACCGGCTTTCGGATCAAGCACGTCGCGCAGACCATCGCCCAGAAGGTTGAACGCCAGCGATACGGTAAAAATTGCGAGGCCCGGCATGGTGGCAACCCACCAGTGGTCGAGAATGAAACGACGCCCTTCTGAAATCATCGCACCCCATTCCGGGCTGGGTGGTTGCGCCCCGAGACCAAGAAAACCAAGGCCCGCGGCCGCGAGGATGATACCCGCCATATCAAGCGTTACGCGCACAATGAGGGACGACACGCAAAGCGGCCAAATGTGCTTTGTTATGATCCGCAGCCCCCCGGCTCCCTGCAGCTTGATCGCCGAGATGTAGTCGGAGGACCGGATGGTAAGCGTCTCTGCCCGCGCGATGCGTGCATAGGGTGGCCATGCGGTCAAAGAGATCGCAATCACTGCGTTCTCGATACCGGCCCCAAGTGCGGCCACGAAGGCCAATGCGAGCACCAGCCGCGGGAAAGCAAGGAAGATGTCCGTGATCCGCATCAAGACAAGATCGACCCAACCACCGATGTAGCCCGAAACGGTTCCAACCAGGAGACCGACGATGGGTGCAATCATGGCCACCAAAGCCACGATATACAACGTGATCCGCGCGCCGTAGATCAACCGGGACAGGATATCCCGACCCAGGCTGTCCGTGCCAAGGATATGCCCCTCTGCCCCAAGCGGAGCCAGCCGATTACCAAGGTCTTGGACAAACGGATCGTGCGGGGCCAGAAGCGGTGCGGCGGCGGCAATCAGCACCAGCGCTAGCAGAATGCCAAGTCCGATCATCGCCATCGTATTCGCGCGAAACGCAAGCCAGCCCTGGTACAGCGCCGACATTTTCGCATGGCGGCGCGAGGTGGGCGTATCCGTCAGAAGCCAGGCGCGCAGTGTCTGTTCAACCATCTATTTGGCCCTCGGATCAAAGACCTTGTAGAGCAGGTCCGAGAAGATATTGAGCAGGATAAAGATCAGTCCAACAACGACAGTGCCGCCGAGAACGGCATTCATATCCGCACTCAGAAGAGCCGTAGTGATGTAACTCCCAATCCCCGGCCAAGAAAAGATGATCTCGGTCAGAACCGAGCCTTCAAGTAGGTTGGCGTAGCTGAGCGCAATCACCGTAATCAGCTGCACCCGAATGTTCTTGAAAGCGTGTTTCCAGATCACGTCCCATTCAGACATGCCCTTAACGCGCGCAGTGGTGATGTATTCAGCACTCAGCTGCTCCAGCATGAAGGAACGCGTCATTCGGCTTATATAGGCCAGCGAGAAGTATCCAAGAAGCGACGCTGGCAGGATGATGTGGCTGAACGCATCCTTAAAAACGTCCCAGTTCCGGTCCAAGGCCGCATCGATAAGGATCAGGCCGGTAACACTTGGCACCACGTCGACATAGAATATGCCTACCCGTCCTGGGCCGCCGACCCACCCTAGAATACCGTAGAAGATCAGCAGACCCATAAGACCGAGCCAGAAGATCGGCATCGAATATCCGACAAGTGCAAGCACGCGTGCAATCTGATCGATCCATGATCCTTTGCGAGCGGCGGCAACGACCCCCAAGGGCACGCCGATCACGATCCCAATGAAAATACCCAGGGTCGCAAGCTCAAGCGTTGCGGGGAAAACGCGTGCAATGTCTTCTGAAACCGGCCGTGCGTTTAGAAGCGAAGTTCCGAAATCAAGATGCAGGACGTCCCAGATGTAGTAGCCAAACTGCACAACCAACGGTTTGTCGAGACCAAGCTCAAGGAAGACTGCATCGTAGGTTGATTGCGACGCGCGCTCACCGACGATGGCCAAAACTGGATCAATGGGCATCACACGGCCGATTATGAAAGTAACAAATAAAAGCCCAAGCATCGTGACTGCAATTGAGCCGACCGTAAGGGCAGTTGTCTTTATCCATGCAGGAAGAGACGCGTGCGCGCGCCCCTTCCCGTTGTCCTCTGTGAGGGCCATTTACTTTGTGACCTGCCAATAGGCTGCAGAGGTCACAGCCTGACCAGTGGACCAATTGGTGACGTTGTCCCGAAGGGCCGATTGCTCGATCTGCTGGAACATTACAACAAAGGGCGAAGTCTCGCGGAACTCAGCCTGAATGTCCTGATACATCTGGACACGGGCATCGCGGTCATTCTCGATCACTGCGGCTTCGACTTTTCCGGTCAAACCACCAGTGTCCCAACTGTTCCGCCAGGCCAGCAGACCCGTGGCATTTGCCGCGTCGGAGTTGTCAGGGTTGTATGCAAAGGTGCCAGCATTGGTTTGAGGGTCAGGATAGTCCGGGCCCCATGCGCCCAGGTAAACGTCCAGCTCACGCGCGCGGTAGCGGCCAAGGATCTGCTTGGCAGTGCCCACGGTAATATTTACCGTGATCCCAACCTGAGCAGCCGCGTTCTGGAAGCTCTGCCCAATCTCGATGCGTTCCTGCGCCTCACGCACTCCGATCTCGATCTCGAGGTCCTCGACACCGGCGGCGTCCAGCAGCTCTTTCGCCTTTTCAAGGTTGTAGGAAAACGGGTTTTCTTCAGATGCGCCAAGATATGTGGCGGGCAGGAAGTTCTGGTGGATTGTGTACTGCCCCTTGAGGAAGCTGTCGCGCATACCCTCATAGTCGATCAGGTATTTAAAAGCTTGCCGCACCTCAGGCTTGGAGAGTTCGGGATGCTTCTGGTTCAGCGCGATATACATCAGGCGGCCTTTGAGCTCGTCCTCGATCTTAACTCCATCCGCTTCAGACACACCCGCAATATCTTCGGGGTTCAGGTTCCGGGCGACGTCGACGTCACCGCGTTCTAACAACAGGCGTTGCGATGCGCTTTCCAGCACGTGGCGTACGATCACACGTTCCATGGCAGGCGCGCCACCGTAGTAATCGGGATTGGACGACAGCGTAACGCTTTCGTTCGGCCGCCAGCTGTCTAGCTTGTAAGGGCCGGATCCTGCAGAGTTGGTCTTCAACCACTCGTTACCCATGTCGCCATCGACCTCGTTGGCCATGACGGTTTCCTTATCAACTATGGCCCCAATGGTGGCAGTCAGACAGTTGAGTACGAAAGACGTCGCATAGCGCTTGTCAGTCGTGATCATCAGCTTGTTGCCGTCAGCGCGGATCGTCTCGGCCGCGTTTTCAGCTGTGAAACCAAATTGTGTCAAAATGAACGCAGGCGTCTTGTTCAGGATCACTGCGCGCTGCAGCGAAAAGGCTGCATCTTCTGCGGTGACTGGATTGCCAGAGTGAAACGTCACCCCCTCGCGCATGGTAAAGGTGATCGTCTTCCCGTCTTCCGAGACATCCCAGCTCTCTGCTAGATCCGGTTTGTATCCCGCAGCCAGATCGTTTGGATCAAGGCTGACGAGGCGACTGTAGACATTTCGACTGATGTCCGAGCCAGCGAATTCGAAGCTTTCAGCGGGATCAATCGTGGTGACATCGTCAATCCGGTGCGCAATGACCAGCATGTTCGCCGGTGTCTCGGCCACGGCCGAGAACGACGTCGCGCTGACGGCAATGCCAATTGCGACCCCCGTGAGCAGTTTCGCAAAAGTATTCATGTGATATCTTCCTCTATTGTAAAAATTTGATTTGTTTCGCCCGGATTATGTTCCCCAGGTCTTCTCAAGCACTCTAAGCCAGTTTCCGTGGCAGAGCTTCGTCATCAAAGCATCGTCGTAACCGTGTTCCCGCATGGCTGCCCTCAATTTCGGCAACCCGGCACTGGATTTGAGCGCTTCCGGCACAATCGCACCGTCGTAGTCGGACCCAAACCCAACGCAGTCTTCGCCAAGTGTCTCGATTAAATGGTCCAGGTGGCGGATCATTTGGGTTAGTGGGACGTCAGACAGCATCTTGCCGTCCGGGCGCAGGAACGCCGCTGCGAAGTTAAGTCCAACCATACCATCACTTTCAGCAATTGCCGCAAGCTGTTTGTCCGTCAGGTTCCTGGAGTGCGGGCAGATTGCGTGCACATTTGAATGGGTCGCGACCAGCGGCTTGGTCGAATACCGTGCCACATCCCAAAAGCCCGCTTCATTGAGATGTGACAGATCAACCATGATGCCAAGCTCATTGCAGCGTTTAACAAGACGCAGCCCATGATCAGTCAGGCCGGGCCCTATGTCAGGCGCGCTTGGGTATCGAAAAGGTACGCCGTGTCCAAAAATGGTTTCTCTGCTCCAAACCGGCCCAAGTGATCGCAGCCCGGCCTGAAAAAGCACTTCAAGCGTGTTCAGGTCGGGATCAATCGCCTCGGCTCCTTCGATGTGGAAAACAGCCGCGAGCTTTCCTGAATCAAGGCAGTTCTTGATATCTTTCGCCGAGCGACAGACGGTAAGAGCGCCTTGTTTTTTCAACTCGAACAGGATCGCCGCTTGGGACATGACGATGGGAAAAGCATCTTCCCAATTGATTGGGTCGGGTAGCGGAAGGTCGTAGGCGTCCTTCGTCATTTCCGCGAACTTGTCATCGGCATCCATTGGTGACGGTACAAACACTGCGAAGAAACCACCGCCAAAGCCACCTGTTTTGGCCGAGGGCAAATCGATCGCACCTTCATCTCCCGTCAGGAAGCGCTCTGCAGCTGACGCTTGGCCAGCTCTGAAGAGCCTCAGCAAAACATCATTGTGTCCATCGAAAATAACCGGGTCGGTTGCGTGTCCCAAATGTACTGGCCCCAAGCACTGACAACTCAATCACCTTATTCCATAAAATCTCATAGACCAGACTCAGAGGAATGAATAAATATCATAGATTAATGATGTAATTGAAGAGGATGCCATGGCCGGACGAACCTGGCATAGCCTTCCGGAATACGAGGCGCTGCGTGCATTGATGGAAAGCGGCACGACATCGAAGGCAGCACTTCGCCTGGGCTTGTCGCAATCTGCAATCAGCCGGTCCATCGCGAGCCTTGAGGCCCGCCTTGGTCGCATCCTGTTCGAGCGGGATGGCGGTCGCTTGCGTCCGACCACTGAAGCGGCTCAGTTGAATCGGCGACTGGACCCATTATTTGAAGCACTTGATCGTATTGACGGACCGACCGAACCGGCACAGGAAACCCTACGCCTGACGGCGCCACCCACCTTTGCACATCGATTCCTCATCGGGCACATCGCGAGTTTCTTGCGCGCCAATCCCCACTTTTTTGTTAGCCTCGAAGTTGCGTCGTCCGAAGATGTGATCAGAAGGATTCAGGAGGATCGTTCGGATCTGGGATTGTCCGGCGTGGACCTCACCCGAGAAGGGATCAAGTTGACGCCCTACCGGCACTCGGAGGCAGCATGCGCGATGCCCAAAGACCACGACTTGGCTGGGCTCAGTGTGATCCGACCTGAGGATCTAAACGGTCACCCGCTCATCGCCCTGAGCCACCGGCATTCGCGACGTGCGCAGCTGGAAAAAGTTCTGACGAACCGCCGAAGCATCCCCCACATTGTCGCCGAAGTATCCACGTCCTTTGCCGCAGTGGACCTCGCCCAGACCGGGCTCGGTGTCACGGTCATTAATCCATTCCCGGTGGCGCAATATCGTTCGGGCGACGTCATCTTTCGCAAATTCGCGTCCCCGATCGAATACCGTACATATCTTGTGACTGCGGATCACAAGCCGACGCCCGCCATCGCCCGGGCTTTCATCCGGCACCTGAGGCTTCACACCGTGCAGACCCCCTTTACGCAAGCAACTTAAGCATGACTGGGCGGATGGAAGTCATTAAAAATGGCTGCTCTGGCATTGTCTCGCGACATGGAAGTTAGCGGAATGGCTTCCCCAAACCGTTAGAGCGCTTCACGGCTCGTCATGGAGAACGGCATCCATTTTGCCGTAAGCACTATGTTCATTTCCAGTAGGTGGCGATGTAACGCTGTGCCTTTTGATGGTGCGCGATCTCATCACAATTGCGCAGCGCACTGATTTGTCCTGCGTCAGCGGCGACCCACAAGTATCCATCAATACATTCGGACGCTGCAGCCAATACCGCGCTCACAAACTCATTCGGCTGGACCCAAACTGATGTCAGTCCGGCATGACGCGGCACGGGATAGTCTTGCTGTTCCGCGTGGCTCAACAGGATGACCGTACCGCGTGCTTGGCTCGGCAAGCTCTCGATGATGCGCGAGATTGCCGGATAGGCAGTTTCGTCCCCTGCCAGCACAACCCGATCAGCATCCAAAACCCCGCGGCCACCCGGCCCGACAAGTCCAACCGAAGTACCAGCCGCCACATTCAAAGCCCACTGCGACGCTTGCCCGCCCTCGTGTAGAAATACATCCACGTCAATCTCGGCACGACGTTGCGCGCGCATGGTATAGACAGGTCGGTGAAGTGCCTTCTCAGCCTTTGGCCAGTGCGTCGACCCATTGGCAGCCAGCGTTGGCCATTCTGGTGCTGCATTGTCGGGCCGGGGAAGGACAAAACGAAAATGAATGGCCCGATCATCAAAGTCTTCCGGTTTTGACAAGGTCAGGGTCACGCGTTGAAACGAAGCGCAAAGCCGTGTTGCCGCCTTGACTTTGGCAAACTGAAAATTGGGCGGCCTTGTTCCACCAAGCACCGCATCCGACCACGCAATCTTTCGTGCCACATCCGGCCAGAAATGGGCTATGTGCGCAACCAAACTGTCCCGCATGACATGCAGATTGCCGGCGCTATCCGCTTCGACCTCAAGCCGGAAGCCACTCATACCAAGATCAGTTATCCCGAACGCACCATAATCTGACTTGATCCTAAGGCGATTTGGCGCTTGCTCCAGAACCGGCAGCTCATGTTCCGTCGCCTCCTTCAGTATCAGCGTCTGCATGGCTGAGAAATCCAAGCCATTGATGTCGGAGTACACTTTCATGGTGTCCTTTCAGAGTAAGATGACATTTGGTGCACCATCTGCCGGTCCGGCGATCACCTGACGTTGGCAGTCTTGGACTGCAAATACGAAGCCCCGGTTGCCCGGCCTGTTCTGAAAGGCACTGCGATCACGCGCTGGGCTACTAAGAGGTCTGCGAAACGCGCTATCCTCATAGCTTCCGCCTTGAACTCATGTCCCGCCGCAGCGAACTGTCTGCGACATCAGGCAAAACAGCCAATACAGAATGATCTGCATCACCGTTTGCAATCAATCCGACAAAATTTGGCCTGCAAGAATTTTGCGTAGCCGCCCAGAACAGGACAAAAACCGTCAACAAAGCTGTAGCGTGCAACTCCAACGCAGCACACCCTCTCTCATTGGCATCGAGATTACATGGCTGGCAATCATCCTGAGCTGGCGGTGAAGATATGGCTGCCCCAAAAGCGATTGACCAGAGCAAATCGAAGGTCAGAGCACACTCAACGAACAAGATCTACCGGAATCTGGCTGCCCATCTCCGAATTGAGCCGAGCAAAACCGCAGTGAATGTCCGCCGACCAGCGTCGCCCATCAACTTTGTGTACGCAACGGGCGTGTCTGACCAACCGGGGAATAGTTCTCATTCGGCTTTCGCGAAGAAGGTGGTAGATTTAGCGGCGACTGGCTGCCCATCGCATTTGTCCAGTACGGCGCGCGAAACAACCGGCGCAGTCGATGGGACCGCTAGTGGAAACGGTCCCACGTATTTCGTGGAAACATGCAAGAGCTGGAATTCTGTTTTCCGAGTGTCCCAAAACTTGCTGACACGACGACCGCGGGGCTAATGACGGTCGGCGTATCCCAGACCAGCATCCCGTTCCGACCATAGCCAATGCGAAAACAAGAAATGCTCTTACTGAATTGCATTGACAGTCCGGCATCGATGCGAATCTTTTCGGCACAGTCCTTGGCAATTTGATAGTCTGGCATGGTGTTTTCCTACTCTTGCAGATGCGGAACACTGGTGTCGGATGCAGCGTTGATCGCCTTGTGAGTCTGCCTTGGGTTTTTGAAAGCCGCGCAGATCAGTCGTCTCCGGAACCGAACTAGGAACGAAGACTGTGTTTGCTACCTGCCCCGTTAGCAGAATGCAAAATGTAGGCCACTGACAAAAAAGAAAAGCTTTGTTCGAGAACCAGATTCAGCGATGGCCTTCGCGACCTTCGGGCACATACTTCGCCAGAAAACGCGAGATTTCGTTCATGCAAACCTGCCAGGCCGGCTCATCGCCCAGAATGATGTGGCTTTCGCTGTCCAAGGTCACCAGTTCTGCATTGGGAATGTTGGCCGCCAGTTCGCGGCCACACCTCAGCGGAATGCGTTGATCATCACGGGCGTGTAGAACCAGCGTGGGTGTCTGAACCTTAGACAGCAAATGACGAATGTCGATATCTCCGAACGCCTCCTGAAAGCGCACGGCATTCTCCGGCGATGTTGTTCGTCGCTGGAAATCGTCAAACCACGCCAATCGTTCAGAATCTGCGCTCGGCATGAAAGTCTGCGAAAAGATGTGGCGATATGCCGGGTTCGATGTACCCCATCCGTGCCGAGTCAACGTCAAAACAGCCTCACGTTGTTCACGTTCCTCAGTCGACAGGCCCACGCGCCAGCCTGCAGCGTAACCGCCGATCAAAATCATGGCAGAGACTTTCTCAGGGTGACGGATCGAGTACTCAATCGATACCGCGCAACCCTGCGACAAGCCCAGCAACGGAAACCGGGTCAGGCCCAAATGATCCACAACCGTCTCGAGGTCTTCCAAGAAGGCGGGGAAGCTGATCTCGGGCACATCCCAATCCGACAGGCCATTGCCACGTTCGTCATACCGCACGATTGTGTGCTCTGCAGCTAACGCGCGAAACATGTCTGCCCAGATCGGGCTTTCCCAGTCCAGCTCCAGATGGTTTAGCCAATTGGCCGTTTTCACTAGTGGTGGGCCATTGCCAACTTTGGCATAGGCAATTTTGACCCCGTCCGATGCTTTGCAAAAGCCTATGGACTGACGGGCGAGTGGAGGTTCAGGCCGATCCTGTCGTGGTTCGATCACCGCATTGTCACCCATCAGGGCCGTGTATTCTTGGGCTACGATTGCCGCTTCATCCTGAAGCCCCAGATCAGTCAACTTTTGCGACAAGAGGCGCGGAGCCTCATGCGAATAAGGGTCGAGCCGCAGCCAACGTCGCAGCCATTTCACTGAATCCTGATCGCTGACGTCCTTTGCCGTGACCAAGCGCTCAAAGATACGGGGCCGCAAACTGTGAAGCTGTTCGCGCTCGCCCATCAACCAAACCGCGTAGCCATCGTTGCGTGACAGTTCCAGCCCCATGAACGGTTTGTGCGAAAAAAGCTCGGCGGCCTTCAGTAAGTCCGCGCTGGAGGGGGCAGCGGCGTCATGCACGGCTTGAACATGGTGCACATCAAGGCTGATCAGATCGGCGTCGATCAGCACGGAGGTGCCAGGTGTCTGCAAGCACGTTTTATGTGTGTTCAGCGACTGACGCAGTTTTGTCAGGGACCAACGCAGCGATGCCTTTGGGTCGTTGGTGTCAGGGAAGAATAACTCGCACAGATGTTCGCGACGGTGCGGCTGACCGGTCAGGGCCAGATACGCCATGAGCGCAACGGTCTTGCGGGACTGCACCAATGGTATGTCCCTGCCCGATACTCTGACGGCCACTTCGTTTATCAGGTCGATCTGCAGGCGCTCAGACATATGGCATCATCCGCCTACGGACCAATGCCGCCAGGATCGGGCGCGCACTCGCCCCCACCCGGTCAGAGACTTCTGTTTCATCATCCTCACCCAAGCGTTCGCCGTGATGGCCTTGCCGTCTTGCATCAAAAGAGCCGAGGCCCTCCTCTCTGTCGCTGAAAATCCAGCATCCCGGCTTTGTCCAGTCGTTGCAAGACTTTGATCACGGCGCCAGCGTCCTTGGCACCGCAGGCGCCCAAAAAACCCACGCTAGAGTCAAAACACGCGCCGGATTTAGGAGGCCAACAACTGCACGCGCCTTCCGCTAGGGAAGGCGATAATGGCCGCAGGCGACCAAGCACCGCCCAATTGCACGAATGACGGCCCCGCGTTTCTCGCGGGCATTTTTTCGTTTTGGTTGCAGTCTCAGGAAAATGGGCAAAGGGCACACGGATCTAGCGGATCTATATCCAGCACGAGTTGCAAGGACGCGCTAAGGCCCAGCATCAGGTTGGCGACCGGCAGGAACCCGATCTGAGGCATTGAGAACCCCATCAGAGGCGCGAGTATCGAAGGCGAAGCCATCCCCTCGCCCAGTTGGATCGACTCGAGCGACGGCAACACGTCCAGTTCTGCGTTCAAGGCCAGAGCAGGCATTGGCGGCACTGGGAAAGGCATCGCACCCCAGAACCGCATCATCGCGCGAATAGGGGCGAGGCCGGCCCCCATCATTCCGGGATCACCAAAGGCCATCTTGATCGTTGCCAACGAATTCAAGACCAGAGCCAGCTTGGTGAGTTGAGGTAGCGTGATACCCAGTTGGGGTGGTCGGACGCTTGTCAGGCCGTGAAGCGCACTAAACAACCCCGGGAAGGATCCGTCGTCGCCCAAGGTCGGCAACTGAAATGTCTCGGTCAGCGAAAACAGGCTTGGCAGCCCTAACAGGAGGCGCGCCATGTGCAACTGCGGCATAGGCATGGACATCCGGAAATGATGGCCCGGATAGCTGACCCGTGGCATGGTGTAGGACATATCGAACGGATCGATGCCAAGATCCTGCAAATCCAGAACCAGCCGGGCCGCAAGCGCAAAGTTCAAAAGCGGCCCTAGCTTGAGCGACATGAGCCATCCGACATGCGGCCAGACATGCGTCATCATCGTGTCGCCCATCTCTTGCAGCGACAGCTCAAGTGCAGGTAGATCCATCAGTGGAAATGTCCCCGCCACAAGGGCCAACATCGGGGCGATCTGGAAGAGCCCGGAATTCGGCATTGATATGGTGGGCAGGTTGAGATTGCCCAGATAGGCCCCGATCTGCATGTCCAGCCGGTTCTCGGGCGTGATTGCTGGCAAAGCGACAGCCAATTGCATCTGCAACGGAACCTGCGGAAGGGCCATTGAAAAGCTGGGCCGGATAAACGTTGGGATCGTAGCGGCGGGTTGTTTGCAGAAACAAACCATTTTGTATCTCTCCTCAGATGTCGACCACGATGATGGAAATGTTGTCTGCCGCCCCACCCTCGAAGGCCACGCGCATTAGCTTTTCAGCCACGGCCTCAGGCGCGCCTTGCTGCATGAAACGCTTTAGTGTCGCTTCGTTGGCATATTTCGTCAGCCCGTCAGAGCAGAGTAGGAACCTATCGCCGGGCGCGACCTCTCCGCGTCGCTTTTCGATCCCGGGCTCAGATCCCACGCCAACCGCATGGGTAATTTGGTTGCTTTGGGCATGATGTTCGGCCTGATCCCAGGTTAGCTGACCGGCGGCTACCAACTCGCCAACGATAGAGTGGTCTACGCTGATCATCTCCAGCATTTCGTCGCGCAAGCGGTAAAGACGGCTGTCGCCCGCCCAGAGGCATAGAAAATGATCGCCCGCCAGAACAAGCAGCACTACGGTCGTGCCGATGATGGCATTCCCCCGCCGTGCGGCTTCCGCTTGGATGTCGTCGTGTGCTTGATGCAGGGTCTGACGTATATGACCCGGCAAAGCTTCCGGCGGTAGATCCATCGGCAGGGCGGACACGGCGTCGATGACCGTCTGACTGGCAAAATCGCCGCCCTGATGGCCGCCCATCCCGTCCGCTACGGCCCACAACCCAAGATGCGGCAACGCCAAAATTGCATCTTCGTTAACCGGCCTGACAAAGCCCACGTGTGTCTTGGCGCTGTATTGCCGGGTTAGAGCTTTGGATTGGGACATATCAGGTCTCCGAACCGGTTAATGCAGAGTGGGTCCAATAGGATGCATCAGGATCGAATAAAGCCGCGGCCTCGTCCGGGCGTGTCGGCACGTGGGGCGCAAGCATGACACGGGCCTGATCCGTGACAGTCGCGACCCAGAGCGACCCGACACCCCGCCCAAGGCCCGACACGTGCGGCAATGGGCTGAGGCTGGGTAATTGAGCAAGACGCGTGTCGAGGGTGGCAAGACCGCCTTCCCCCTCAATCATATCAAGCGCAATCGCTTCCAACCGTTCCGCCACCGGTTGCAGGGCGAGGTAGGCAGCAACAGGTGGAAAATCCGTCGCAGCCGCAATGCAGAACGGAAATCGGCGACCCACCCGGTCAAGGCTCGGCATCAAAACACCCACAGCGCCATGCGACGCCAATACCCCCGATGCGATGCTGAACCGCCAGATCGGGGCACACAGATATGCGTCCTGCCAGTGGATTTCGCCCATCGTCTCGCTGGCCATAAGCAGCACGCGCTGCATCCAGGCATCC
>NZ_JBYNDP010000193.1:0-5161 GCF_059783535.1 Tateyamaria sp.
TGCGGCTCCATCCCGTCCCAATCGACGTGGTCCCAGTCTTCGTTTTTCTTGAAATGTCCCTTGTTCGGGTCGCTTTCCATCTGGTCGATCAGCTGGTCCCAGTCCTCGCGGACCGAGGACACGTCAATGGCGTCAAGCTCGTCGAAGTCGGTGGTGTAGAAGCGCGGCGTCAGCAGGGTGTTCTGCATGGCCGTTTCGGTGGCAAACTCGGACGTGAATTTTTCGTCCTGTGCCTGGGCGATGGCCAGACCTTCCTCAACAGAGGTGGCATCAGCGGTATGTTTTTCTGTGTTCTGGATATTCATAGCGTCACCTCTTCAGAGAAGGAGAATTCGCAGAGTTCCATGACTTCGAAATCGCCAGTGAGGCGGGTCCAGAGCCGTTCGAGGCCGGAGGCGCGGGTGATGATCGCCTCGCGATCCTCGCGCACGATCTCGCCGAAGGGGGCCATGATTTCCGGCCCTTGCACCTGCACCTCGTCGCCCGGATAGACGACGGCGCCGTTGTTGAACCGCACATGCGCGTGCAGGCTTTCGAACTTGTGGCTTATTTCGACCGTGCAGGGCGCACGTTCGACGTCCTTAGTCAGTAGTCCCATGGTGGCTTCCTCCTTGGGTCTGGGTGGGCTCCAGCAACCTGGCGAAGGTGCGGAGATTGTCGGCGCCGAAGCCCATCAGCTCGGCGCTCCAGTTGGTCGTGGGGTCGTAGAGTGAAAGACGGTTGCCGACGCGCAGGCGCAGCAGCACCGAGGCGGCGGCGTCTGCGCCAACCTTGCCCCGTTCGCGGGCGATCACCCGTTCAATGCCGGCGACAAAGCCGCCCTTGTCCGATGCAAAATCCGCCAGAACCGTGCCGTGTGCGTCCAGCACGCGCGCCGCACCCGACGCGTCGCCGGACAGGAAGATGGCCCTTTCCGCGATGATTTCCGTCTGGGGTGGGGTGCTTTCGAGGGGTCGGTCCGTGAGTGTGGCGATGGTGACCAGCGAAAGGACAATGAGCAGGAGGGCGAGGACCGCACGTATCAGGATGCGCGGGACAAGTTCGTCTTCCTTGGCGTGGATGCGGGGAGTGGTGGCGTCAGACATGGCGCTTACTCCGCCGCGACGGCGCCGCCGGGGGCAACGCGCGTGACTTGGGGTGTGCTGATCCGTGCTTCGGCCGCGTCGGCGAGGATGCGCGCAACGTTTTCGGCGTCGGGAATGCAGCGCAGGGCGGGCTGCGTGCTGCCGAACCGCCAGGGCCGTGCGTGCGGCCAGAGCACGAGGTAGCTGATTTTCGTCTTGCCGGTGGTGTCGAGCGCGATGGTGCCCGTGCCGTTTTTGCGCAGATCAAGTGCTGCGTTGCCCAGTTCGCGGTAGGGCAGGTTGATCGTCAGCGTGAGGGCCGCCCCGATCCGCATGGCGATGCGGGACGTTGTGATGGTGTACATCGTCGCCCTGGCCTGAATGAGTGCGACGCCGTAGAGCAGGGCGCAGACGATGGCCCCCAGAATGAGGAAGGGCACCGTGGCTCCGATCGCTTGCCCGATCGGCATGAGGTCCATCACCGAAATGAACCGCCAAGCGGCGAGCAGCCCGAAATAGCCGATGATCCAATTGAGGTTCAGCGCCTCGCGGGCGAGGGCGCGTGTGTCTGGCCTGCCTTGCCACAGGATCTGTTCCCCTTCGGGCGGGCGTTCGGGGAGCCCTTCGATTGGTTCGACTGCGAAATCATCATGGGACATGGCGCACGTTCCCTTTCACGGTTTCGGGGGACCTGCATTGGTGCTGATATGTCCGGGGTTCACCCCCGGGCCGCGCCCGACCCTCCCATTGCGCCAAAGGCGCATGGTTGATTTCCGGCACGCCCCCGGCGTGACGGGAGGGCGCATTGGTGATGTCACGCGCTGCACGGTTGTTTTGCAGACCAACAGCGTGGCGGTTCGAATTGAGGTTGGGAGCGCCCACCCAGGGTCGGGCGCCGCCCTTTTCGCAAAGTAACGAAGACGCACGCGCCAGCCGCCGGGATGCCCCGGGGCCTTGCCAGGATATGGCGCGCGCGTGTTGCATCAGAGCTTGGGCTCTTGCCGGCTGCTGTCGGCATAGAGGACACCGCCGCCGTAGTAGCCGCTGATCTTTTCCTCTTCGAGCATCGTCACCTGTGTGGCGCTGGCGTGCTGCGGCACAGTGGCAAAGTGCTTGCCATAAAGCGTGCGCACGACGACCCGGTCGGATTTGATCCGGGCAAGAGTCAGCGGCACCAGACGGTTGCCGGTGCCCCATTTGGCGTCGAGTGTGTATTCAAGGTAGCGCACGAGCTGTTCAGGCTCGTCTATCCACATATCGACGACCTTGCCCACAACTTCCCCGTCGCCGGAAACCAGCGGCAGGCCGCGTGGATCACGACCCTTGGCAAAGCGGAAGGCTTCATTGCCCGACATCGGGATAATTTTGGGGTGCCCGTGTCCATCGAGTTCAGGCACGTCGCGGCGTGGGGCCCAGCTGGCCGGGCCAACGCCGTCCAGCATCGGATCCCCCGTCGGCTCTAGCGGGTAGCCGTTGCCCGGACCGGAGCGTTTCATCGGAATGTCGGCGCGTTCGGGCGTTTGGCCTGATGGCACGGTCACGGTGCCACGCCCGTGGGGCAGTTCAAAACTCTTGTCTTCCGGCAAGGGGAACAGGCCGGAATTGGACGAGGCGTTGCCCTCGTCATCTTCCAGCGGATAGCCCTCGCGCATGTTTTCGCGCTGGATCCAAATGATGAGCCCGGCAAAGAAGATGTAGAACAACCAGAGCGCCAGCGACGCGAGGTCGAATTCGCCAAAGAATGTTGCGGTCATGACAGATGTCCTTTCCTGGAGAAGGTCATGTGGGGAAATCCGCGAGGCCCAGGCGGCCTGCGTCCTTCCGTTCGGTGAGGGGACCCGAAGTGCGCACAAGCGGTCCCAGGATGACGAGAGTGACGAAGAGCAAGCCAATCTCGGTATGGTAAACGAAGGAATATCCGGTAGTCGGGGTGGCGAGGCCTTCGCCCCAGGCTCCGGACATGGCGACAGCACCAATCCAGTCGCGCAGCGTGCCGCCCAGGGCGATGGCGACGCCTGCGGCCGTGGCCTGCGCGGCCCCCCACGCCCCAAGGGCAAGACCGCGCCCTGCGACGCCTTTTGCCGGCATCGCCATGGCTGCCGTGAGAGTTGACACGGCAAAGAGCCCGCCGCCGAAGCCGATCAGCGTGGCACCTGCGTAAAACAGCAGGTTGGCCTGCATGGGGGCTGCAAAGATCACAAGGGAGAAGGCCCAGATGCCCGCCAGCACGCCAGCGCCTGCCAGCCGGTAGGAATTCGACCCTTTCGCAAGCCGCCGCCCGGCCCAGATGAAGCCCGTCAGCGCGCCCGCCGCCCAGAGGGCCGTCAGGATCGTGGTGGCCGACACGGAAAGCCCGAGAATTTCGCCGCCATAGGGTTCCAGCAGCACGTCCTGCATGTTGAAGGCCATGGTTCCGATGAAGACGCAGGCGAGCAGGCGCCCGGCCTTGCCGCCGGCAGCGTAGTCGTTCCACGCGTCGCGGAAGAGCGGGCGCGGGGCCTCGCGCTGCTCACGGCTCATCGGCGTCACGCTTTCCTGTTTCCAGAGCGCGATGAAGGTGAGGACTGCGCCGACCACAGCAGAGCCTTGCACCACCCGGATCAGGGTCAAGCTGCTGTAATTGTTCAGTAAACCACCGATGATCAGGGCGGAGATGCCCATACCCACAAGGAACATGACGTAAAGCATCGCCACCACGCGGGGGCGCGTTTCATCCGTCGCACGGTCGCTGGCCAGGGCCAGTCCGGCGGTCTGGGTCATGTGAATGCCAAGGCCCGTCATCAGGAAGGCGAGGCCCGCCAGCACTTCGCCCGCGAAGGGGATCTTGTGCACCGTGTCGCCACTGAGCACGAGCAGGGCAAAGGGCATGATGGCGAGGCCGCCAAACTGCCAGAGCGCGCCGAACCAGATATAGGGGATGCGTTTCCACCCGATGGCGGAGCGGTAGGTGTCGGAGCGGAACCCCAGCAGCGCCCGGAACGGGGCCGACAGGACCGGCAGCGCGATCATCACCGCCACGATCATGGCGGGCACCGACAACTCCACGATCATCACGCGGTTGAGTGTACCGAGCAGCATGACCGAGGCCATGCCCACCGACACCTGGAACAACGACAGGCGCAAAAGCTGACCCATCGGCAGGTCATCTGACGCCGCATCTGCAAAAGGCAGTGCCTTGAGCGAGAGATGCTTGAGCGCGCTCATGGCCGCAGCTCCATCGCTTCGGAGATGTAGAAGCCGGATGTGATGCGGTCTACGGGGCGCAGCATACGGCGCACGCCAGCGGCCTTGGCAGCCTTGGCGAGTTTTGGGTGCGCATGCGGGATCATGACTGGTGAGCGGTCGGAGCGGGGGAAGGCCTTGCCCGCATACCACATCGCCATCAGCGCGGGGGTGCGCGGGGCAACGGTGAAAACAACAGGGCCACTGACGCGGGGTTCGAGCGCGGCAAGTGCGTCGCCGATGTCAGAGGCGGTGTAGTAGATCAGGCTGTCCATCGCGATGACGGCGTCAAATTGGCCCAGCTTGGGGTCCAGCATGTCGCCCGCGTGGAAGGTCACGCGGCCCGCCAGGTCGTGCGGCAGGCGCAGTTGCGCAATGTCGATCAGTTGCGGCGAAATATCGGCGGCCACCACTGTAGCCCCACGTTTGGCCAGTTCGATGGTGGCGACACCCGGCCCGCATCCCGCATCCAGCACCCGTGCCCCGCGCAGGTCGTCCGGCAGGCGGCTCAGCATCAGGTCGCGCATCCGCTCTCGCCCCGCGCGCACGGTTTCCCGAATGCGCGACACGGGCGCGTCTGATGTCAGACGCTCCCATGTCTTGGTCGCCGTGCGGTCGAAATAGTCTTCGACGCGGGCGCGGGTGGAGCCGTAGTCCATTAATCGAATCCCAGCAGTTCAAAGATATCGCGGTCTTCCATTGGGGCGGGGGCCAGCCCTTCGGTCCCGTTCCAGAGAGTTTCGGCAAGGCGGATATATTCGGCGCGGCAGCGCACGATGTCTTCCTCGTCGTCCATCTCGAACAGGGTCTTCTTTTTCAAGCGCGAGCGGCGGATGGCGTCCACATCGGGCATATGCGCGATGCGGTTAAAGCCG
>NZ_JBYNDP010000194.1:0-5128 GCF_059783535.1 Tateyamaria sp.
ATGATCTTGCGCGTTTCCGGCTGTTCAAAGCGCATCATGCGGGCGTGCAGGTGCAGCTTTTGCGAGATAATCCCGCCCACCTTGGCGCCCCAGCCATCGCCCATGTTTTCCTGACTTGAGCCGCCATATTTGCCATCACCGACAATCGGGTGCCCGATCTCTGCCATGTGCGCGCGCAGTTGGTGCGTGCGGCCCGTGATGGGCTCCATCGCAACCCAGGCGGCGCGGCTGGCAACGCGATAAAGCGTGGCATACATCGTGTGCGCCCGCTTGGCCCCGCGCGTGTCGTCGATGTCGCGCGGGTGCACGGCGATCATCTTTTCACCCTCGCCCCCGCGTCCGTGGCCCGGCGCCTTGACCAACCCGTACTTGATTTCACCCAGATACGGCGTGGGCACACCGGCGACGAGCGCCCAGTAGATCTTGCGGGTCTCATGATGACGCATCGCCGCCGTCAGCGACTTGGCCGCCGCCCTCGTGCGGGCGAGCAGCAGGACACCGGATGTATCCTTGTCCAGCCGGTGCACAAGGCGCGGCTTTTCATCCAGATCGAATGTCAGCGCCTCGGCCAGCCCATCCACATGTTTCGTCTGCCCTGATCCCCCCTGGGTGGGCAGACCGGACGGCTTGTTGATCGCGATGATCTGGTCATCCTTGTAGATCACGCAGTCGCGGATCATCTTGGCGTCTTTGTCCGAGATGCGGGTTTTCTGAATCACAGGGGCAGGCCGATCCGGCAAGGGCGGGATGCGCACTTGCTGTCCTTCCTCAACCCGCGTTGAGGATTTGACCCGGCCACCGTCCACCCGGCATTCGCCCTTGCGGCACATCTTTTCGATCATGCCCTGGCTCACCTGTGGAAAGCGGCGCTTCATCCAGCGGTCAAGGCGCTGATCGCCCTCGCCCGCTTCGACAGTGACTGTTTGAACGCCGCTCATGCGAAAACTCCTCGGGCCAGGATCAGGCCAAGGGCCAGTGCACCCACGGACAGGCCGACAGACAGCAGGATATAGAGGCTGGCTGAGCCCACCTGTCCACGTTCGATCAACGTCATGGTTTCAAGAGAGAAGGCGCTGAATGTGGTGAACCCGCCCAGAACACCGGTCATCACGAAGGGGCTCAGATGGGTGAGCCCGCGATGCGCGGCAGCCACGACGAAAACGCCCATCAGGAAGGACCCGATGACGTTCACCGTGATGATGGCCAGCGGAAAGTCAGACGGACCAAATGCGCGCAGCACAGCCACGCCCGTCAGCCAGCGCAGGGACGCGCCGATTGCCCCGCCAAGGGCCACAAGTGAAAGGGTTGAAAACATGCGCGGTCTGTCGTCGGTTCGCCACAAAGAGTCAAGCGCAGTGGCCTAGCTGTTCCGCTTGGCCCGGAGCCGCGCGAAGTAATCGAGCCGTTTTTTCAGGTCGCGTTCAAAGCCACGCTCGACCGGTTGGTAGAGGTCCGGGCGTTCCATCCCGTCGGGGAAATAGTTGGCCCCGGAAAACCCATCTTCGGCATCGTGGTCATAGGCATAGTCCTTGCCGTATCCCTGATCCTTCATCAGCGACGTGGGCGCGTTCAGGATGTGTTTGGGCGGCGGGTGCGACCCGGTCTGTTTCGCCGCCCGCCGTGCGCCCTTGTAGGCGACATAGGCCGCGTTCGATTTCGGTGCGAGGGCGAGGTAGACAAGCGCCTGTGCCAGCGCCAATTCGCCCTCAGGGCTGCCGAGCCGTTCGTAGGTTTCCCAGCTTTGCAAGCAGACCGCCTGCGCCTGCGGGTCGGCCAGGCCGATGTCTTCAACCGCCATGCGCGTGATGCGACGGGCGAGGTAGCGGGGGTCTTCGCCCCCTTCGAGCATGCGGGCGAACCAGTAGAGCGACGCATCCGGGTCCGAGCCGCGCACTGATTTGTGCAGGGCCGAGATCAGGTTGTAATGCGCATCGCCCGATTTGTCGTATTGCGCAGCACGGCGCATGAGCCGTGCCGCAAGAGCGGTCTTGTCCAGCTTGCCCTCGACCGTCCACGTCGTGACCTGTTCGATCAGGTTCAGCAGCGCACGGCCATCGCCATCGGCCATTTCAAGCAGCGCTTCGCGGGCCGGTCCGTCGAGCGGGAGGGCTTTGTCCAGTTCCTGCTCAGCCCGTTGGGCGAGCAGTTCCAAGTCCTTGAGGTCGAGCCGTTCCAGAATCAGCACTTGCGCACGGGACAAAACAGCGGCGTTCAACTCGAAGCTGGGGTTCTCGGTTGTGGCCCCCACCAATAGGATGGTGCCATCCTCCATATGCGGCAGAAACCCGTCCTGTTGTGCCTTGTTGAAGCGGTGGATCTCGTCCACGAACAGAAGCGTCCCCTGCCCGTTCTGACGGCGTATCTTGGCTGCTTCGAATACTTTTTTAAGATCCGGGACACCTGTAAAAATCGCCGAGATCTGGACGAAATGCAGGTCTGTCTCATGCGCAAGCAGCCGGGCGATGGTCGTTTTGCCGACGCCGGGCGGGCCCCAGAAGATGAGCGACGACAGCGCACCTGAGGACAGCATAACAGTCAGCGGTGCCTCTGGCCCCAGCACCTGCGACTGTCCAATGACGTCGGCCAGCTTTTGCGGGCGAAGTCGGTCGGCCAGCGGCCGTGGTCCCGTATCTTGCTCGGAAGAGGTAGAGGCGAAGAGATCACCCATTCTAGAAACGCAACACGATGCGGCTGTTGCCGCGCACCGCGCGTACGGTGGTGCCACGCCGCGCTTCGGACAGGATGGCCGCGGCCTGTGCAGGGGTCTCAATGTCTTGCCGGTCGATCCGTTGCAGCACATCGCCACGGCGCAAGCCGACACGGCGACCAATCTGGCCTTCGTCCAGAACGACAACGCCATCTGACGCGATAGGCAGGTTCAATTCGGCTAGGACAGCCGGGTTGATGCGGGCCAGTGTCAGGCCCGGCAGGCTCGCGTCGTCAGGCAGCATGATTTCCTCACGCGGCGGGCTGTCGGGTGGCGGGATCAGAGCGACGGTCAACTCATCCTTCGCGCCATCGCGCAGCCGGGTCATCGACGCGCTGTCCTGATCGCTGGCGACACTCATGCGAAACAGCATCTCGCCCGGACTGCCCACGGGCGCCCCATCAACTGCCAGCACGACATCGCCCACTTCGAACCCGGCTTCAGCCAATGGACTGGCCGGGTGCAGACCGGCCAGCATGATGCCACCGGGGCGGTCACGGCCAAGCGTCTCGGCCAGATCAGCATCAACCGCCTGCCCCGTCGCCCCGGCCCAAGGTCGCACAAAACGGTCATTGCCGTCCCGCGCCTGTTTGACGAAGGCCGCCACCAGATCAGCCGGAATGGCAAAGCCGATCCCGTTCGATCCGCCAGACCGGCTGAGAATGCGGGTGTTGATGCCCAAAAGCTGGCCGCGCATGTCGATCAGCGCGCCACCCGAGTTGCCCGGGTTGATCGGCGCATCTGTCTGGATGAAATACCCTGCCCCGCGCCCATTGCTGCCGCCCGAGCGTGCAAGGCCGGACACTATACCCGAGGACACTGTTTGCCCCACCCCAAAGGGGTTGCCGATGGCGAGGGTCAGCTCGCCCACCTCAACCGTTTCACTGTCCCGTAGGGACAGGAACGGAAGGTCCTCTGCATCATCGATCTTGAGGATCGCCAGGTCACTTTCCTGATCACCAAGCAGCACGCGGGCGTCATATTCGCGCCCGTCATTCAAGACGACCCGGATATCGGTTGCCTGCCCTACAACGTGGTAGTTCGACACGACGATCCCGTCATCGCCAAGGATGACGCCGGAGCCAAGCGAGTTCTGAACACGTGGTTGTGGCTGCCCGAATCCTTCGAACAGCCGTTCGAAGAACGGATCATCCATGAAAGGCGTTCGAGCCCTGGCCTGCGTGACAAAGCGCACATAGATGTTCACCACCGCTGGAGCCGTTTCGCGTACAAGCGGTGCAAAACTGAGGGTGATCTCCGACTGGCTTTGCGGCACGCGCGTTTCAGCCTGCGCGCCTTGGGCAAACAGGCCAAGCAAAATGATCAAAAACAGGTGTTTCATGGCCGTCCTCGTCTGCGTCTGGATATGCGCCCTGCCCCGGACAAATGCAACAGAACTGACCGAACGCAATTCCGAACACGGGCTGGGAGATAGAATGAGCGAGTTCATGTGGTGCTCGAAGAGAAAAGGAGAATAAAAGAAATGGCAAAATTGGATCGGGGCACCTTGGTCGTCGTGGCTGATGGTGAAAAGGCGCTGTTCCTGCGCAATCTGACAAGTCGGCGGACTCCCAATTTCGAAGTGACCGACGTGGAAGCGCAAGAGAACCCTCCGTCCCGCGCGCAATCGAATGACCGGCCCGGACGGATGAAGGATGGCGGACCGGGTCAATCGTCGGCCCTGGAGGATACGGATTGGCACACATTGGCCAAGGATCGGTTCGCCAAGGACTTGTCCAGTATGTTGTATGCTGAAGCGCATAAGGGCACATTCGACAAGCTGGTTCTGGTGGCATCACCGCAGGTGCTGGGCGTGCTCCGCGCCGACATGCATATGGAGGTTACGGCCAAGATCGTGGCCGACATTCCCAAAACGCTGACCAATCACACGGTGCACGAGATCGAAAAAATCGTCACGGCCGAACTTGGGCTATTTTGAAACGCAAAACGCCGCCCCGGATCAGGGGGCGGCGTTTCCGCTTCGCTATGTGCGGAGCTTTATTCTTCGGCAGCTTCTTCTGCTGCAACGCGGGCTTTGTCAGCGGCGCCCTTGGCGTCGCGGTCACGGTCCACGAATTCGATGATAGCCATGGGCGCCATGTCACCATAGCGGAAGCCAGCCTTCAGTACGCGAACATAGCCGCCCTGGCGGTCTTTGTAGCGCGGGCCCAATACGTCAAACAGTTTGGCGACGTATTGCTCTTCTTTCAGCTTGGCGGCGGCCTGACGGCGTGCGTGCAGATCACCGCGCTTGGCCAGCGTGATCATCTTTTCGATGATCGGGCGCAGTTCCTTGGCCTTGGGCAGTGTTGTTTTGATTTGCTCATGTTCGATGAGCGAGCCAGCCATGTTCGCGAACAGAGCCTTGCGGTGCTCATGTGTCCGGTTCAGGCGGCGGTAACCACGTGCGTGACGCATTTT
>NZ_JBYNDP010000195.1:0-5117 GCF_059783535.1 Tateyamaria sp.
GAAAGAAAGGCTCAAGACGCGCCATCTGCGCATCCGTCAGCCAGAAAAGATCAGACATGTTCACCGCCATTTTTGCAGCGATGAATCACGCAGCCATGCCGAAATCAATGGGTCCTGACCCTAGGCAATCTAATGAAGGCTCCTGGCAATCATTGGTTTCCATTTTTACAGAGGTTCTGATTACCTTCAATCTCTTGATCTTCAGAGCATCAGGCCTGTTTCCCGCAGCAGGGAATTTTCAATTGCCACGAACAGACAGCACCTGCAGCGCCAGCATGATATTCTATGTTTGAGACGAGGGCAGCCGGGGTGTGAACAACTTTGGTCATGCAAAAGGGTGTCCTCAAGTAAGAAACCGTTGAAGTATATGTTGGGTAGTACGTCGGCAGGACCGAGGCCCTTTGACGTTCTTGCAATCGATTTCACATGTTGGATGAGAGGGCCAATTCCGCATTTCGCGTTGTGAAACTGCGAGCCCTACAAATCAGTGCTTCGTAACCGGTTCCAGTATTTTTGGTCAAATTTCTACTGCGTGAGTTCGTCGATCCGAGCAGCGAGATGGCGTCGTGCAATGGCTTCGGCGGTAGCCTGGAGTTACGCGTACGGCGCGATACCGTTGAGCATGCATGCTTCGATGATGGAAGTGAAGCGCGCCCAGTTTCCGCCGCCCTCGTCATGACCAGCAAAGAGCACGTTCTTTCGGTTCATCGCAATGGGGCGGATGCCGCGTTGACCACGTTGCAGTCCATCTTGAAGGTCCCGTCTGCAAGGACGAGCATCGGCCCTACCATGTGTTTGGCAATGTAGGAGAGCTTCGCCCACGTACGAGACTTCCTGTATATGCTTAGCTGCAAGCCAGGCGTTAGAATGCATCAAAAAGCGGCTTGGTTTTCTAGTGTCTTAAAGCGGGCTGATCTTCGGCGTTCATAACGGACAGCAGAATCGCGATTGCCCGTGATACGCCCGATAAACCCTTGAGAAGTTCTAAGGCGAGACCCCAAGACGCATAAAGTACTGATTGTCCGTGGGCTTTTGGCAGGGGCAGCAGGGTTCGAACCCGCGACCTACGGTTTTGGAGACCGTCGCTCTACCAGCTGAGCTATACCCCTTCGCGCCGGACTGAATTACGCGGCGCACCGCCGGTTTGCAAGGATGAAATCAGGCCGCCGTGCGGGAAGTGTGATAGGTGCTGGATTGCACAATGCCCGCATCAAAGAGATGAGCAATTTCAGTGTCGGAAAGGCCAGCGACATCACCCAGCACTTCCTCGGTATGTGTCCCAAGTGCAGGCGATTGTACGACGGGGACGCGCTCCGCCGTTTCGAAGCTAACCGGATGTTTGGGTACGGGAAAGCGGCCAAGGCCCGGTTGAGACAGCATCTCGAACATCGGATTGTCCGGACCAAGATCGGGATCATGGGCCAATGCCTCACGAACCGTGCGGAATTCTGACCATGTCAGCCCCGCGCGATTAAAATCATCGCTGAAATCCGACAGCCGGCGTGCCGCAAACCACGGGCGCAGGATATCAGTGATCTCGGCGCGGCGGCGCCAGCGCTCACCCTCGTCCCGCAAGGATACACCGTATCGCCGCTCTATAGATGACATTGCCATTTCTGTTTCGGTGGCTTTGATCAGACCGGACCATTGCCGACCAGTTAGCCCGATAACCATGATCCGCCGGCCATCTGCGCACACAAAATCCTGGCCATATGCCCCGTAGAGGGCATTGCCCGCCTTTGCGCGATCGCACGGGTTCAGAGCAGCATCACCAATCATGCCGAGGTGACCAATAGTGGCGGCAGCAATATCCTTGAGCGCAAGCGTCACCTCCTGCCCACCGCCGCCGCGCAAGCGACGCCGTTCCGCGGCAAGTAAGGACGACACGCACATGTTGCCTGCAATCAAGTCCCACGCGGGCAAGGCATGCGCCACCGGGTCGTGTGACCCTTCCGGCCCGGTCATGTTTGGTATGCCAAGCGCAGGGTTCACCGTGTAGTCAACCTGCGGCTTGCCGTGCCTATCCCCCGCCAAGGTGACCGTTATGATGTCTTCCCGCAGCCTGCGCAGCGTGTTGTGGTCCAGCCAACCGCGCGCGGGCAGATTAGTGAGGAATAGACCCGCATCATCCCCCGGTGCAGTCGCGAGTTGCTGCACCAAATCGCGGCCGCTAGGATGCCGGGTATCAACGGCGATAGACTTCTTACCCTTGTTCAAACCTGCCCAAAAAAGGCTTTGCCCCGAAGGTGCTAGCGGCCAGCGACCTGCATCCAAGCCACCCTCGAGCCTGTCAACGCGGATCACCTCCGCCCCCATTTGAGCCAATGTCATGCCTGCGAGCGGTACCGCCACAAAGGCCGAGTGTTCGACAACGCGCATTCCGGACAGGATGGTCATTGCGTGTCCTCCCACATGGCGGTCGCCTGCATGCCCTGATGTCCGTCTTGGCCCGTGAAGAGAGACAGAACGCCGTCTTCTTCCGTCGTGCAAATGTCGAGGGCTATCCCCGCAAACAGAGGATGCACGGCCCGGAAGTCAAAGTAGCTTGGCGGCCGCTGACGCGTTCCGACGGCATGCCGCATCAGGAGTGCAGCTTGCAAGGGCCCGTGCACGACAAGCCCGGGATACTTCTCGACGGACTGTGCATAATCCTGATCGTAGTGAATGCGATGCGCATTAAAGGTGACGGCAGAGTATCGAAACAATAAGGTCGGCGACATATCCACGCGCTCGGCCGTTTCCGCCGGCATGGACCGCTTTTCGGGCGGCGTAAAGCTATCGGGCATGGGCAGATAGACGATGTCCTGACGCTCTTCGATAGCGAGCCCTTGGGGACCAACAATCCTGTGATCCAGGGTCACAAGTGCCATGGGACCAGACGCAATTGTCTTTGTGTCAACCGACCGAACTGCGGTATGGCGATGCAAGGTGTCTCCGACGCGGATCGGCGCGTGGAAGCGCAGAGCACCACCTGCCCACATCCTGCGCGGCAGGCCAAGGGGCGGCAACAATGCGCCCGGTGCTGGATGGCCGTCCGGTCCAAGATGCTCGGTATGTGCCATGGGAACAAACGCGCTCCAATGCCAGAGCGGAGGTAGTAAGTCACCTGCACGAGGTGGCGACGCCTCTGCCCGTCCAAGTGTTCCGTGCAGTTTTGCAGCCATCGTCAGGTCAATTCCACCGACGTCCGACAGGCTCCGCCCTATCCACGCATCTAAATTCACCTGATCCATGATGGCCTCCCTTTCTGCCTGTTATGGTGGGAAGGATTCATGAAAAATCAATATATTTTAATGACTTAGTGGGATACCGTCGTATACCGCAGCACCACATTTGCAAGTGCAGCATTCAGAGGATTGAGCAATTTCAATCAGTTTGCTGCCTATTTTGCTGGCGCAGAAACCGGCAGCCGACATTCGAAAAATTTCTCTCAGGGCGCGAAAAATGGAACTTTATGTCCGCACGTAGAACACTTCTGGATTCTTGAGGTACGCCTTTCAGTGTCAATTTGGGCGCGGAACGAATCTTCGACACAAATCTATGGCCAGCTGACTCAGTGCAAGAAATCAGCGGCCACGCTGGTCGGTTTGCTTCCCAAGCCCGGTGTTGAGTGAAGGCTCAGTCGGCTTCCGCAGACACCAAGTTCGTCTTTGTGCGAAACTCGACGGCCCTTTGCAGTTCGCCCTCTTCCGTCAGCGCGCCGATGAAGTGGCCAATTCTATGACGCGGTAATCCACCCCTTAACGCATCAAGAAAAAGAGCTTCGGCTTCGTCGAATCTGCCCTCAGCGACATGGATCAGCGATGTATAAAAGCGTGGAAATTGCGCCCTGGGGTCCAGCTTTAGTGCAGCATCAATATGCGATTTGGCTGCATCGAAGTCCCGCTCTTCAAGCATCATCATGGCCATGAATTCATGGTCGTAGTAATCGGCATCGCCTTGGTCAAAATTCGACTGCAGAACGCGGATCGCTTCGATCTCTTCCCCTCCGTAGTAGAGAAGGTCTGCGAGCCAGTAGACCGCATAGCTGTCATAGAATTCTTCAAGGTAGTCACGCAGCACAGTTTGCCCGGCGGGGCGCATACCCAATGCGGATAGAGAACGCGCCTTCCAAACATATCCTTCCGGAGAGTCCGGCCAATCCTGCACAACATGTTCGGCGTCAAGCAGTGCACGACGGTAATTCTCAAGATCGAAGTTTGCCTTGGAACGATAGAGATAAGCGTTAGTCGGCGCCTGCTGCGTCTCAATGGCCTTGTTCAGCCGCGCAGCGGCCGCGGCGGTCGCGTTTTGATCATAAAAGGCCACACCGAGTGCATAGAGGGTCCAAGGATCGTCCTTGTCGTATTGCAACGCGACTTTCAGAACTTTTTCTGCTCTTTCAGGCTGCCCGGCTTGAATGAAGTACCACGCTTTTTCGCGATGGGCCCACACGTACTCTGGCGACATGGCAATGGCTGTATCAATCAATGTCAGATATTCGCCTTCCTCGATCTCGCCCTTGTAGCGACTTGATGAGGCAAGACCGGCAAAGGCCTCAGCCGACGCGCCTATGTCGAGCGCACGTTGAAAGGCGTCGATCGACGCATCGTAGTCAGAGGTGCCCCAATACACCCAACCAAGCGTATTCAATGCACCCTTGTGGGCTTCTTCATCCAACAGCACCTTTTCCAAGATATTGATTGCCACATCAGACTGTCCAAGGTCGGCATAAGCGCCCGCGAGCACAACTTGCATATTCCTGTAATCGCGATTGAGCTGCGTTGACTCGGCAAGAGCGGTTTCGCAGATTCCAACCAGACGCTGCGGGGTTTCCGCATCCTCAAGGCAGACCAAAGCGTAGCTTTTCTGACTGTCTTTCAAGATGGGTCGCGCCGCGACAGTGCCTGGCAAATACAGGTACGCGAAAACGGCCAAAATGAATAATCTCATACAGAAAGCTCCGGTTTCCAATACGGTAGCAAAGTAAACAATCCAGACAACGAAAAAGGCCGCGCTGAATGCGCGGCCTTTTCAAGTCTCAGACGGCGTTGTGAATGCAGTATTCGCCTCGCCAAGCCTTACTCAGTGATTTTGGACACGACGCCTGCGCCGACGGTGCGGCCGCCTTCGCGGAT
>NZ_JBYNDP010000196.1:0-5114 GCF_059783535.1 Tateyamaria sp.
GCGGTCTCTACTACGGGTCCTACAAGGCCCCGCGCGAGATCACGTGGATCATCGGTATGCTCATTTACCTGCTGATGATGGGGACTGCGTTCATGGGTTACGTGCTGCCTTGGGGACAGATGTCCTTCTGGGGTGCGACCGTGATCACCGGCCTGTTTGGTGCGATCCCGTTCATCGGTGATGCGCTGCAAACGTGGCTTTTGGGCGGGCCTGCCGTGGACAATGCCACGCTGAACCGCTTCTTCTCGCTGCATTATCTGCTGCCCTTCGTGATCGCCGGTCTGGTGATCGTGCACATCTGGGCCTTCCACACCACGGGCAACAACAACCCGACCGGTGTTGAAGTGCGCCGGACGTCGAAGGAAGAAGCCGAGAAAGACACGCTGCCCTTCTGGCCTTACTTCGTGATCAAGGACCTGTTCGCGCTGGCGGTCATCCTGGTGGTGTTCTTTGCCATCGTGGGCTTCATGCCGAACTACCTGGGCCACCCCGATAACTACATCGAGGCGAACCCGCTGGCGACGCCTGCGCACATCGTGCCGGAATGGTACTTCCTGCCGTTCTACGCGATCTTGCGTGCCTTTGACGGCGACGTCTGGGTGGTGATCATCGCTTCGACCCTGACGGGCGGCATCATCGACGCCAAGTTCTTTGGTGTGATCGCGATGTTCGGTGCGATTGCCGTGATGGCGCTGGCACCGTGGCTCGACACTTCGTCAGTGCGCTCGGGTCGCTACCGTCCGATGTTCAAATGGTGGTTCTGGCTGCTGGTTGTCGACTTCTTTGTGCTGATGTGGGTGGGCGCGATGCCGGCCGAGGGGATTTACCCGTACATCGCGCTCTTGGGTTCGACCTACTGGTTCGCGTACTTCCTGGTGATCCTGCCTCTGCTCGGCGTGATCGAGAAGCCGGACGCGCAGCCTACGACCATCGAAGAAGACTTTGCCGCCAAGGCGAGCAAGGGCGAGGCCGGTTCGGCAGCGCCTTCCGCTCAGCCCGCGGAATAAGGAGAGACTGCAGATGTTGAAGAAACTTGCAGCAAGCATGGTGGCGGCGTTCGCGCTGACCACCGGAGCCTTCGCCGCTGGCGGTGCCGGTCATGTCGAGGATGTCGACTTTTCCTTTGACGGTCCGTTTGGATCCTTCGACCAGAACCAGCTGCAGCGCGGCCTGCAAATCTATACCGAGGTCTGTGCATCCTGCCACGGTCTGCAATACGTGCCGATCCGGACGTTGAGCGATGATGGTGGCCCCGGCCTGCCCGAAGATCAGGTGCGCGCCTATGCCGAGTTCTACGAAGTGTTCGACTCGGAGATCGATGATTTCCGTGCCGCGCGTCCTTCGGACAACTTCCCCGGTTCGGCCCTTGAAAACGCACCTGACCTGAGCTTGATGGCCAAAGCCCGTGCCGGTTTCCACGGTCCTTATGGCCTGGGCATCAATCAGTTGTTCAAGGGTATTGGCGGTGCCGAATACATCGTGGCCCTGCTGAACGGCTACACCGGTGAAGAAAAGGAAGAGGCAGGCGCCGTTCTGTACGAGAACAAGGCGTTCCCTGGTGGTTGGATCGCGATGGCTCCGCCGCTGTGGGGCGACGATGTCGAGTTTGCTGATGGGCATTCCACCGACCTGCATCACTTGTCCGAGGATGTTGCAGCCTTCCTGATGTGGACGGCGGAACCCAAGATGATGGCACGCAAGCAGGCTGGCTTTGTCGGCGTGATCTTCCTGACCATCCTGTCGGTCATGCTGTACCTGACCAACAAGCGTCTGTGGGCACCGGTCAAGGCAAGCTACAAGAAGAAGTAATTCCTCTTATCGCGAATAATGAAAGCCCCGCCTGTTGGTGGGGCTTTTTTCGTTTGTGCAGAATTCCCTTGATCGCGACCAGTGAGTCCTCGCAGGTTTCATCCATCATTTTTTGGTAGGAGGGCACATGTCCGCGATTTCAAAAGGCCTCGTCGCGCTGGTGGCGCTTGCGCATGTCTATTTCTGCTATGTTGAGATGTTTGCGTGGGAGACGCGCGGCCCTGAGGTGTTTACCTTCTTGGCGCCGGAGTTGTTCGCCCCCACGAAGGATTTGGCGGCCAATCAGGGGCTATACAATCTATTTCTGGCGGGTGGATTGATCTGGGCGCTGTTTGTGCCCTCGGCTCAATGGCAGCGCAATATCGCGATTTACTTTCTGCTATGTGTTCTGGCCGCTGGTTTGTACGGCGCGCTGACCTTGCCGCTGACCCTGTATGCTCAGGCGATCCCGGCGGCGGTGACGTTGCTGAGCTTGTTTGTTGGTCGCAGGGCCTAGGCCACGAGCTGATTGTCCCGCGTGCCGGAAATGCGCGCCGTAACGATTTGGCCCTCGGTTTGCGGCGTGTCGAACTGTACTTCTGTGAATTGTTCAGTTCGGCCCATATGCGGGTTTTCCATCAGGATGTGATGGGTTTTACCCTGCTGGGCTGCGAGGTGTTTGGTCACCTGTGCGCTCCCCGCGGTGCGCAGGCGTGCTGCCCGGTCCTTGATCGCTTTACCGTTCACTTGTGGCATCCGCGCGGCGGGTGTGCCGGGGCGGTGCGAGTAGGGGAAGACGTGCAGCCATGTGAGGTCGCATTCTTCCACCAGCTTGAGTGAGTTTTCGAACATCGCTTCGGTCTCGGTCGGGAAGCCCGCGATGATGTCCGCGCCAAAGGTCATGTCAGGTCGAAGCTTGCGCGCCTCTTGCGCAAAGCGGATGGCATCGTCGCGCAGGTGGCGACGTTTCATGCGTTTCAGGATCAGGTCATCGCCGTGCTGTAGCGACAGGTGCAAGTGGGGCATCAGCCGCGGTTCGGTGGCGATGGCCTGCATCAGCGCATCGTCCACCTCGATCGAGTCGATGGAGCTGATGCGCAAGCGTCGCAGGTCGGGCACCAGTTTGAGGATGCGCATCACCAAGTCGCCAAGTTGCGGCTCTCCGGGCAAGTCAGCGCCCCATGAGGTCAGATCGACGCCGGTCAGGACCACTTCGTTGAAACCCCGGTCCACCAGCCGCTTGATTTGGTCCACCACGACGCCTGCCGGGACCGAGCGGGAGTTGCCGCGCCCATAGGGGATGATGCAGAAGGTACAGCGGTGATCGCAGCCGTTCTGGACCTGCACATAGGCGCGGCTGCGGGTGCCAAACCCGTCAATCAGGTGTCCGGCGGTTTCCGTGACCGACATGATGTCGTCGACTTGCACCGGTTCGGTACCGAAGTCGCCTGCGAGCCCGGCCCAGGTTTGCGCCTGCATCTTTTCGGTGTTGCCGATGACCGCGTCCACCTCGTCCATGTTGGCGAAGGTGTCGGGTGCCGTTTGTGCGGCGCAGCCGGTGACGACTAACTTGGCATCCGGGTGGGTGCGGCGCAGTTTGCGTATGTCCTGCCGCGCCTTGCGCACTGCCTCGGCCGTGACCGCGCAGGTGTTGACCACAACGGCGTTCTCAACACCCGCTTGGGCGGCGAGTTCCTCCATCGCCTTGGTCTCGTAGGCGTTTAGGCGGCAGCCGTGATTGGAGAAGACAGGCTCGGTCATAGGCTTTGCAGGAACTCTGCCGTCAATGTGCCGTCGAATACGTGTGCCGTGGGGCCGGACATCCAGACGCCATCGTCGCGCCAGTCGATGTGCAGGGTTCCGCCGTCGAGGTCGATCTGGACCGTGCGCCCTGTCAGCCCGCGCCGTGCCGCTGCCACTGCCGTTGCGCAAGAGGACGATCCCGACGCCAAAGTAATCCCGGTCCCCCGTTCCCAGACGCGCATGCGTATGTGGTCGAGTCCGACAACCTCGGCGAACTGTACATTGGTGCGCTCTGGAAAGAGGGTGTGATGTTCGATCTTGGGGCCGATTGTGGCGAGGTCGACTGCCAAAACGTCATCGACGAAGAAGGTACAATGCGGGTTGCCCATACCGGTGCCAACCGGATCGCCCTCAATGGGAAGCGCCAGCGTGTCCACGTCCTTTGCCAAGGGGATGTCCTGCCAGCCGAGTTGTGGATGGCCCATGTTGACCTCCGTTGTCCCGTCAGTGTTGCGCACCGCACTAAGCGCGCCGCGCCCGGTGACATGGATTTCCAGGTGATCTGCGGCGCGTTGCGCAAGCTCGCGTGCAGCGATGCATCGGGTTGCGTTGCCACAAGCCGCTGATTGTGAGCCATCCGCGTTGTAAAAGGTGATGGTTAGGTCGGTCCCGTCAGTGATCAGCGCAAGCTGATCGAACCCTACGCCGCGATGCCTGTCCGCCAACGCACGCACCAGCGATTCCGTCAGGTCAACAGGCGTGTCGCGACCGTCGATCACGACAAAGTCGTTACCCGCCCCGTGCATTTTCATGAAGGGCCAATGAGAGGTCGCCGTATCCACCATGCGGCGCGTATAACGCCCGGGTTTTTGGGAATCCAGTATGTCGCAGAAAAACATCTGAGAATCGGCTTGACCCTTTGGCCGACCCTTTCTAGATAGGCCGCCTAGTGGGCCGTTAGCTCAGTTGGTAGAGCAACTGACTTTTAATCAGTGGGTCGCAGGTTCGAACCCTGCACGGCTCACCACTGACATCAATTGTGACGACTCGTGATGTTTGATCATTCTGGTCATGTTTTTAGTCATTCTAAGCACTAAGTTTGATCACTCGTCGGTTTCAGTGTGTTGGCTGGCGGAAATGCCTGGCAACAGCCAGAAAGTGCGCAATCGCCTCTAGCCTGCCATTAACCAAGGGGACACATCGCTGAGATGGCGCCTGTTGATCCTGCCATACGCTGCGACTGGAAAATCTCGGCGTAAGCGAAATCACAGTCTGTGGGACAGACCTGCCGCTCAATTTCTCACTCTGAATGAGCGCTTTACTCGCTTCGCGAATCCGGCAAGAAGCACCAAGGCTGATAAGCGGTCCTTCGCTGCAAGCCCATCATAAGGCCTCAACTTTCCAAAACCGAACGTTGTGGCGCTCGATCTTGAATAGAAGATGCCCCGATTGAGCATGTGTATCGTAAGCAAAAGAGAATCTAGCCCATATTTGGCACACAAGTGAGTGTTTGGATCTCTAACCTGAGCCTGTCCTTCCCCCTTAAAACTGGGCCAGTACACTGGGCCCAGAAGGTGGACATT
>NZ_JBYNDP010000197.1:0-5019 GCF_059783535.1 Tateyamaria sp.
CGCACTTCGGTGATCGAGCCGATCAGCTCTTTCATATCCGAATTGGTGGATTTGGCGCGGGTGAAGCTGAACACCACGTCTTCGGCGGTAAAGGCCGCACCATCGTGGAAGGTGACGCCTTCGCGCAGTTTGAAGACCCAGACATTCGGATCGTCGGTCTTGGGCGCCCATTCGGTGGCAAGCGCGGGTTCAAACGCGCCTGTCGTGTCGCGGATGATCAGCGGCTCGTACATCTGGTGGCGGATGGTGTGCGACGGGCCCTCGTTCTGCGAATGCGGATCAAGTGTGAGCGCGTCGCCTGCGCGGGCCCATTTCAGCGTTTCGGCACTGACCAATGCTGTGCTTGACAGCAGGAGGGCAGCGGACAGGAATGATGTAACTTTCATGGAAGTCTCCCCAATTTGCTCTTCTACCGCGGAGTGTTGGTTACTCCGAAGGGATTGGCAAGCAGGTAGAGGGCTGAGCGGCGCGGCAAATGCCTGACGATGTTTAAAACGTCAGATGAATTTAGTGTTCACGGCAACCGCTGGCCCAATGTTGGGACGATGTGCCTGCAGATGACGTCCATTTGAGCCCAACCCGGTCATCGAAAATTTGTGCTGCGCGCGCACGCAGCGCAAAAATCGCTGCAGGTGCGCGGACCAGTACGCAGCATGGCGGCTAAGATCGCTGCCGTTCGTTCAACGTGCAGTGAGAAGCTTGACGACAATGCACGGTACGCGGGCATATCCGATGATCATATCTCAGTGTGACAAAAACCTGCCAAAATCACAAAGGTTTCGCCGAGGGTTTTTGACCAAGCTAAGCGGTTGATCCTGTGTGGGGCAGTGCGCTCGGCCAAAAACGACCGTTTTCGCCCCAACTAACACAATACGCTTGGACCGTTTCAGCCCGGCATTTCGCTAGCCGTTACCTCAAGTCGTTGAACGCTCGATGACGGATGTGCTCACAATTGTGGTCTCCACAGACTCACCGAGAGCGCACCGGACCGCGACTACCGCTTTTTCGGCCGCATCCTGTGCTACCGTGGTTAGTCCCAATTTCTCTGCGAACGGAGCATCATCGAAGCCGACAATGGCCATATCCTGCGGCACTCTCAGTCCTCGTTCAATGCAGGCGTCCATCGCGCCCTGCGCCACAACATCGGACATCGCCAGCACAGCTGTCGGGCGGTCCAAACTTCTATCCAGCAACGCGTCCATTGCAGCCCGCCCGCTCTTCCTCGCATTCACTTTGCAAATGCGGATCGGGACAGTGACGGTGTCGATCCCGGCTTCTGCGAAGGCCGCTGCGTAGCCCTGCCATCGCTCTTTCGGAAAACGGATTGAGGCCTTTTCCAAGTCGGCAGGCGTGCCCTGATGGTCGGTGCGACGGCGCGAAGTCGGCAGAGAAATGACACCGATCCGGCGATGTCCCTTTTCGATCAGATGCCGCGCCGCCGCGCGTGCACCTCCCACATCGTCCACTCCGATGCCTATCACGCCCTCTCGGTCGGGCATGTCGATCCCGATGACCGGACGGCCACGCTCCACGGCGCGTTGGATTACCGGATCGTCACCTGCCAGCCCGTAGAAGATGATCGCGTCAACCGCTGCAACGTCAAGCGCCGCAGGTGGACGTGGCCGTTCGCTCTTTTCATGGGGAACAGCGGGCAAGAGCAGCAGACCGATCTGCCGCTCCTGACAAGCGTTCATCAGAGCCCCCATGAACGTCCGCACAAAAGCGTCCTCCAGGAGGTATGTCATGGGTTCTGGTATGTAGAGCGCAATGGCTCCGGCGTGGCCGGTCCGCAGAAGCCGCCCTTCAATACCGGGGCCACGGTAGCCCAGTTCCTCGGCACGCTCCAACACCAGCTTGCGCAAAGCGGGTGAGAGCTGGTCGGGACGGTTGAAGGCATTCGATACCGTGGCGATCGATACGCCAAGGGCGCGCGCAACGTCGGCAAGACGCAATCGCGATGGACGCGCATCTTTTGGCATCGGCCAATACCTCCTTCCACAGCAAATTTGGGCTTGTTCTATAACGTTTAAGTTCAATTCTGGAACGGATCAACAGATTGATCGGACAGCACCATGCAGGACAAAGGCGAAGACCTGAACCACGTCGAGGACGACGTGTACCGATACTATGGGGATAGAGCGACCGCACGCGACGGGACACGTGGCGATCCGCGCATGTGGGCGGCGTTCGGTCTGTTCTTCATCCTGGCCTTCGCCTTCGCCTCATGGCTACCGCGCCTGCCTGAATTGAAACACGCGTTCGGCATGTCTGAAGGAGACGTGGGGTTTGTCCTGCTTGCAATGCCGGTGGCGCAGCTCTGCGTGATTCCATTGGTTGCCTTTGGCTCCGTCCGGCTGCGCCTTCGCACACTCAATCTAATCTGCATCACGTGGCTGCTTATCGCGATTGCACTGGTCGGCCTTGCGACCAGCACCGTTTCGCTCGCCGTAGTTGTCTTCTTGATCGGGGCTGGCGCGGGGTCCACGGGTGTTGCCATCAATGCTGCCGGGTTCGCCGCAGAAGAGGCGATGGGGCGACCCATCCTGTCGCGATGCCATGCGATGTATTCGGGTGGGCTCGCGGCGGGTGGCCTGACCGCAGGCCTCATCGCCGCTGCGGGCGTGCCGATCATTGTCCACCTGGCCTTGACCAACATTGCACTTTTGGTGGTCCTGCTGGTGGTCGTCCGGGCCGTTGTGGATACGCGCAAGCCCGAGGATGATGCGCCAAAGTTCGCGTGGCCCAAGGGCGCGCTCTTGATCCCCGGCCTGATCGCCATGGGCTGTCTGATGGCGGAAGGCGTCTCGGTGGATTGGTCGTCCATCTTTCTAGCCGAGGTGATCGACGCCCCGGCCGCATTGGTGGGAGCGGGTGTTGCGGCCTTCTCCGGCGCAATGGCGGTGATGCGTTTCGCGGGCGACTGGATTTCAGAACGTGTGCCGCCCCGTCTGATTGTGGGCGGCGGGGCGGTTCTTAGCGCGTCGGGCTACGGCATCACTGCCATCGCACCGAACGCACCCGTCGCTTTCGCAGGCCTAATCCTTGTGGGCTTCGGTCTCGCACCCATCGTCCCGCTCGCCTTTCGGATCGCGGGTAAGCTCTCGCCCAATGCGCCGGGGGTAGGTGTGGCCGCAGTCTCGACCTTGGGCTACGCAGGCTTTCTCCTAGGACCGCCGCTCGTCGGGCTGGTGGCAGAGGCCAGTAGCTTGCGTTTGTCGCTCGGAGCAGTCGCAGGGATGCTTATACTCGTTGCCTCGATCTCATTTCGGCTGTCAACAAATAGGGAAAGCTGAAAGATATCTGTTAGATACCTCGCTGCACCTACAACCGGAAACAGCATTCAATTAAACGCGCAGCCGCGCGATTTGATGAGGACGCTCAACGGCTGGGTGAAGCCCACAGTAGGAGCAATACATTGCCGTTCAACAAACTTCACGTTCCTGAAAACCTTGCGCCCGAGACCTGCCAAGCGATCAACGAAGAACTACACGTCAGCCTGGTCCAAACCTGCGGTGTGAACCCCGACGACCATTTTTGCCTAATCGCGCGTTACCGTCCGGGCGACATGCTGCTTCACCCAACATTTCTCGGAGAACGCGACCCCCAAGCGACGATTATCATCGAGATTGCCCTACTCGGTGGGAGGTCGGACAAACAGAAAGAAGACCTCTTCAAGGATGTTCGGCAGCGCCTCGATGGGATCGGGTTCGATGCCAAGAACTCGATCATGTTTCTTTTGGAGAACAGTCCCGCCGACTGGTCCTTCAGCCCCGCTGGATCGGTCAAAACGACGCTCGGCCTATAACTGCATCCGATTTGCGGGGTGATGCGTCGCAAATCTGCGTTTCTTCATCGGCAACAACGACCGGTTTAGCGGCAAAAGCTGCGTTGCCGCGAAAGGTATGTCGCGCTTGCGAACGCATGCTGCGTGAGCGAAGGCACGACATCCAATGGCGGCAAAGTCCGCAAAGCTAACCTTGAACTGCACCAGAGTGACAATTGTTTTGAATTTGCTAGACAGGCGGCACTGATGTGTTTCAACGAACCTCGCGCATCTCACCGACGATGCGCGAGGTTGAACACAAAGTTGCTTTATGCGCGACTACTCTGCAGCCTGGCTGAACGGCGGATGCAGGACAAAGGGCGTATCCTGCTTGCTGTCCCGTTCCGCGGATGCTGCGGGCGTCCGGCGGACCCGGTGGATCAGGGCAAAGACCGGCGGCGTGAAATAGAAACTCACCACGGTGGACAGCAGCACACCCCCGGCCACCGACATCGCGAAGGGGGGCCAGAAGCCACCTCCGGCCAGGATCAGGGGCAGGAAACCGCCAAATGTCGTGATGGTGGTCGAGACGATGTGGCGGCTGGATCCCATGACCACATCGACCATGGCGTCCTTGTCACCTGACGCGGCCAGGTCATCCTCTTGCAGGCCCGTCAGGATGATGATCGCCGCGTTGATCGACACACCGATTGACCCGATCACGCCGATGATCGCATTGATCCCGAACGGATACTGAAAGATTGCCAGAGCAAGCAGGCTGAGACCTGCGGACAGGCCTGACACGACCAGAACCACTGCCGTCAGACGGAAGCTGTTGAAGGTCAGTGCAATGGCCGCAATGGACAGTGTCACGATCAGACCAAGGGAGGCGAGCAGATCGCTGAGCGTGTCAGCCCGCGCATCGCTGTCACCGCCCAATTCGAGCCGCATGTTCGCGGGCACAGCGAACCCGTTGGCCTCCAAGGCGGCTTGCACCTCAATCAGCGCTTCTTCGGGCAATACATCGCGCAGGATAAACGCCTGCACCGTATTGACCCGTTCGCCGTTGCGGCGGGTGATGCTGCTGGCGGCTGGCTCCAAGTCGATGGTCGACACCGCTGACAGGGGCAGGGCGGGCCAGCGCCCTTGTGCCGACAGCGCGGCCGCATCAGGTCGCAGGATCGGCAGGTCGCGGATGGCCTGAACCGAGCCGCGCGTGGCGTCGCCCAGACGGACGCGGATGGGAAGCTCTTCGT
>NZ_JBYNDP010000198.1:0-4996 GCF_059783535.1 Tateyamaria sp.
GGGTGTGGGATTCGACCGCAGAGGTGCGCTACCTCGTTCTGCCGCAACGGCCCGAAGGGACCGAAGGCATGGATGAGGCCGCGCTGATGGCACTGGTCACCCGTGACAGCATAATTGGCTGTGGTCTGGCGGTGTCACCTTGACGCGTGTGCACGACATGGGTGGTCGTTTCGGGGATGGTGCCGTGGTGCCAGAGCCTGAGGATGTGATTTTTCATGACGATTGGCATCCGCGTGCGTTGGCGATCACGCTGGCGTGCGGGTCGCTGGGGCTATGGAATATTGATGTGTCGCGTCACGCGCGGGAGTGTTTGTCGCCCAAAGACTACACGCGCTTTTCCTACTACGAAAAATGGATGGCTGCGCTGGCCGATTTGCTGGTCGATACCGGGGCGGTGAGCCGTGAAGAGCTGGCAAAAGGTACGGCGCGGGGATCGAGCGAGCTGGCGGAGAAGCGATTGGCTGCGGATGCCGTGGCCGGTGTTCTGGCCAAGGGTGGTCCCGCAACGCGCCCAAGCAATGTTGCCGCCCTTTTCATTACTGGGGACACGGTGCGCATTCGGTCGGTCCCGGAGAATGTGCAAGTGCCCGGTGGGCACACCAGGTTGCCTGCCTATGCTGCCGGGGCCGAAGGGACAATCGTGCGACAGCATGGCACGCATGTTTTGCCCGACAGCAATGCACACCGCATGGGCGAAGCGCCGGAACCGCTCTATGCCGTGGCAGTCAAGGCAAGGGACATCTGGGCACATCCGGAACATCCCGACGACGAGGTGATCCTTGACCTCTGGCAAAGCTATCTGTCAACCACATGACGCCCGAGCCGAGTTTCGAAGCCCCATGGCACGCGCAGCTTTTTGCGTTGACCGTGCATTTGAACGAAGCGGGGCATTTTGCCTGGCCCGACTGGGCCGCGCGTTTTGGCGCTATGTTGAAGCAGCACGGTCTGGCGAAAGAGCTGAATGGCGGGGACGACTATTTCATCGCGTGGCTCGAAACACTCGAGGCGCTGATGACGGAAACAGGAGCCGCTGAGGCAGCCGCGCTTTCAGATATGCGCGCAGCATGGGAAGCCGCCTATCTGCGCACACCGCACGGGCAGCCTGTCACGCTGGATTGATCCATCATCTTGCCAAATAAACTCCCGGGGATTGGGGCTGGTCCCCAAGGATGAGATTGTTCGGCGAAAAGTCTTGGCGTTGTGGCTACTCGTCCACGTCGTCCATATCCGCCTGCCCCGACAGGCGCCGCCGTACATGACTCCAGTTCAAGCCGATGCCCAATACCAGCGACAGGGCGAACACGCCCAGCCACGTGTTGAGGTTGCCGTTATCCAATGTGAGCAGTCCGAGATCATAGAGCACCCAGAGCACCGCACCAACGACCGCCAACACCAGTGCCATGCCGAACCCGCCAATGGATCGCAGCGTGGCGCGCAGGTAGATGATGTAGCCGATCAGCAAGAGCAGCCCGGCGAGAACCGCGATTGAGAGATTGCTTGGCCCATGCTGCACGGCCCACGCCACGTAGTTGTATTCCGTCGGATTGTAGGTGGCGGCCAGAAGGCCAAAGGCGAAAAGCCAACGTGCGAGAAAGCCCATGGGGGTTGGTCCTTGGATCGTGCTGATGCGTTGATGGCCTGAAACCTGCGCTTGTCGCAAGCTGCAGGTGCCTCTAGCGGTGGTATTTTTCGTCAGAAGAAACACAGATACCGGTTTGCCTCGGCTCGTGGTGTCGCTATACGGGCGCGGGTTTGCTTTCTGAAAGGGCATCAAATGGCCAATGTGGTGGTTGTCGGCGCACAATGGGGCGACGAGGGCAAGGGCAAGATTGTCGACTGGTTGAGCGAGCGGGCAGATGTCATTGCGCGCTTCCAGGGCGGACACAATGCCGGGCACACGCTGGTCATTGACGGAGAAGTCTACAAGCTGCATGCGCTGCCCTCGGGCGTGGTGCGTGGTGGCAAGCTGTCTGTCATCGGCAACGGTGTCGTGCTGGATCCGTGGCACCTTGTATCCGAGATCGAGACCTTGCGTGCCCAAGGCGTTGAGATCACGCCCGAGACACTGATGATCGCCGAGAACACGCCGCTGATCCTTCCGATCCATGGCGAGTTGGACCGGGCGCGCGAATCCCAGAATTCCGTGGCGAAGATCGGAACGACGGGCCGCGGCATCGGTCCGGCCTACGAGGACAAGGTGGGCCGCCGCGTTGTGCGTGTCGCCGATCTGGCTGATCCCAAGACCCTTGAGCTGCGCGTGGATCGGGCCCTAGTGCATCACGATGCACTGCGCCGTGGGCTTGGCCTTGATCCAGTGGATCGCGATGCGCTGATCGCCGAGCTGAGCGAGGTGGCGCCCGCCATTCTCGAATACGCCGCCCCCGTCTGGAAGGTGATGAACGAGGCGCGCAAGGCTGGCAAACGTATCCTGTTCGAAGGGGCGCAGGGCGCGCTTCTGGACATTGATTTCGGGACCTATCCCTTTGTCACGTCCTCAAACGTGATTGCGGGACAGGCCGCAACCGGTGTCGGCATGGGACCGGGCAGCATCGATTTCGTGCTTGGCATCGTCAAAGCCTACACCACCCGTGTGGGCGAGGGACCATTCCCGACCGAATTGGAAGATGCGGATGGTCAGCGCCTGGGTGAACGCGGGCATGAGTTTGGCACCACGACCGGTCGCAAGCGTCGCTGTGGGTGGTTCGATGCCTGCCTTGTGCGCCAGACATGCGCGACGAGTGGCGTAAACGGGATTTCGCTGACCAAGCTGGATGTCCTTGACGGGTTCGAGACGCTGAAGATTTGCGTGGGCTACGAGCTGGATGGCGAAACGCTGGACTATCTGCCGACCGCCGCTGATCAACAGGCGCGTTGCACCCCGGTCTACGAAGAGATGCCCGGCTGGTCGGAATCGACCGAAGGCGCGCGCAGCTGGGCTGACCTGCCCGCCAACGCGATCAAATATGTGCGCCGGGTTGAAGAGTTGATCGACTGCCCCGTTGCCCTACTTTCCACCTCGCCCGAGCGTGAGGATACGATCCTGGTCCGGGACCCCTTTGCCGACTGAGGAGCCTCGCATGGCGCTGCGCTACAAGACCCGGAAATGGCTGGCCCTGCTGATCCTGATCGTGGCACTGCCGCTCTATATCGTGGCGGCAGTGTCCATCGTTGGGCTGTTCGAGCGTCCGCCGATCCTTGTTGAATTGTTGATCTATGTTGGGTTGGGCGTCATCTGGGCGTTTCCGCTGAAGTTTGTCTTCAAGGGGATCGGTCAGCCTGACCCGGACGCCTGACGCGCCTGCCATGTCGCTTTGTTGAGCCGGTAGCATTCATAAAGCGCCGTGCCGCTGCTGAGTGTTCGCTTTTCGGTGGCGACGTGATCAACACCCAGTTTTGCGGTCGCCTTTTGTGAGCGGATATTGTCGGTACCAATGTGGAACCACACGGCATCCATGTATTGGAAGGCGTGATCCAGCATCAGCGATTTCATTTCCCAATTCGCGGCACCGCCCCAATAGGCGCGTGTCAGGAAGGTGAAACCGATGCCATATTCCCCCGGGCTTTCCGGAGCAGGGTAGTAGCGAGAGCAACCGACGATTTCATTGCTGGCCCGGTCGGTGACGGCAAGCGTGCCGCCTTCGCTCAGAAGCATTTGGAAATAGGGCGCGAACACCTCTGGCTTGTAGCGGTCATGGGACGGATGGACCGCCCAGATGGCGGGATCGGACGCTGCATGCGTAAGTGCCTTTTCATCTTCGGCCCGCAGTGGGCGCAGGTGCAGCGTGGGGCCGGTCAGTGTGGGTTGGTCTGGAAAGCTCATATGCGCATCAGCCATCAAAAAAGGCGCCCGTGCAAGGGCGCCTTTGAAGAGTTCATTTGCCGGACTTAGCCTGCTTCGCGCTGGTCCGGGCGATAGCCGATATCGCCCGTCACGGCAAAGCGGCCGCCTCTGATCTTTTCGATCTTGCCTGCGCGCAGCAGCTGGCCGAAAGAACGCAGCCCGTCTTCGCGGCTGAAGTCGCCTTGTTCGACCTGACGCACTTTGGTCATCAGTTGTGGGCGCGAGAATTGATCACGACCTTCCACAAAGCTCAGATAGCTTGCGGCGGCTTCCAGCAGGGATGGCAGGTCATGCGCCCCCATTTCAGCTGCATAGTCAGCGAAATTGCCCGCCTCTTCGGTGCTTGTGCCGTCATCCATCGCAGCTACTCGGCGCGGTGTGACGGGACCCTTGGGCGCCGCGTCAACGTCAACCCGTTGTTCCGCAACCAGTTTGAGCGGTGCAGGGCGGTCGCTGCTCGGGCGCTTCGCACCTTCGTTGCGGGCTTCGGGACGGCGGGGTTTGACGACAGAAGCAAGGTCCGAGCGGAACGCGCCTTCCTCTTCTTCGTCTTTCTTGCCGATGTCAGCATCCGCCTTTTTCGCCATGACCGCAGCCTTGAGATGCTGGAATGCGTTGCGGCGACGCGACCCTTCCGGTTCATCCATCTGGTTCTCGGCTTCGGCCATCAGGCGTTGCACGTCATCATCTTTGACGGCTTCGGGTTCTGCTGTCGTGTCTGCCTCGGCTTCGACGTCATCAGCGTGGTCGTCGTCAATGTCTGTGTCGGCGTCCTCTGATACCGGCAATTCCGCCTCGACCTCGGCCAGCTCCGCCAGCAGTTCGGCTTCATCTTCTGCCGACAAAGTGCTGTCAGCAGTTGAGTCCTCGACCTCTTCAAGCGCGCCGCTGGCGATGGCAGCGTCGATGTCCGCGCGCTTGACCTTGATCACGCGTGCGCGGGGGTGGGCAGGTGCCTCCTCAGCTTCGGGCGCGTCGACCTCTGTGCTGTCGTCAAAGAGGTTGTCGGCCTTGTCTTCTTCCGATGCGGGCGCATCGTCATCGGCTGCCATCAATGCCGCCAGCGTGTCGAGACCAAGATCATCGTCATCATCCGCTTGCGAATCGGGTTCGGCTGCGATCACCTCTTCTGCTTCTGCTTCTGCTTCTGCTTCT
>NZ_JBYNDP010000199.1:0-4983 GCF_059783535.1 Tateyamaria sp.
AACATCCCCTCCTACCGCGTGAAAGAGGGTGACGTGATCGAAGTGCGTGACCGTTCCAAGCAACTGGCCGTTCTGCTGGAAGCAACGCAACTGCCGGAGCGTGATGTGCCTGACTACATCGAAGCCGATCACTCGAAGATGACCGCCACCTTCACACGCACACCCACCTTGGGTGATGTGCCATACCCGGTGGTGATGGAGCCGAACCTGGTCGTCGAATTCTACGCCAAGAACTAAGGTATCGCGGGACTATCCCGCTGCCGTCAGATTTCGAAGGGTCGCCTGTCTTGGGCGGCCCTTTTTCATGCGTTTTCGACGGTGATCTCTTCGTATGCGATCTCGATGCTTTCGATGGCGACCTCGTTGCCATCTGCTTTCAGATCGCTGCCGGTGATCTTGGTGGGAAAGGCATTTGCCACGTTCCAGACCATGGTCGGAGAACCGCTTCCATCCAGCAGTGAAATGGTCAGATTCTGACGCTTGATCGTGTTCATCTTGAACCCGCTGAACCAATCCCAAAATGTGTTGTCCCGCGTGAAGACGCCCTTTTTCAGGGTCAGGTTGCCGGCCTGGCGGAGGCCGGGCATCTTGATGGTTGAAAAGACCTTGTCGTTGCCTGCGCGATTGACGATCGGCTGGCGTTCGGCGTCCAGACCGCTCACCTCCTGAAACGTCATCTCTTCACTGTCCATTGTGACGCGGAAATAGAACGTCGGCATTGGCCAAACGTTTTGTGATTGTTGGCTGCCATCATCGGCCATGGGGCTTGTCCTGTCAGATATGGGTCACGCCACAATAGCAAGTTTTTGGCCCGGTTGTGGTTTCATGTCACAGAGCAAGAGGGTGAATGCGTCATTAGGGTGAGCGCAGACAGCCACAGGAGTGCCTCATGTTTTCAGCACCACGCGTCACTGTTACCCAACTCTCTACCGACAGCGCTTTGCATGGGCGCATGCGTCGCGGCGATTTTCTGGATTGCTATTCGGTTGCGAGTACGACCAGCCCGCGTGCGGCAGCCGAGATTATCACGGCCTTCCCGGGGTGGGCGCAGGTGCTGGTCAAACTGCGCGGCCTGATCACAAGCCCATTTGGGCTGTCACAAGATGGGCCGGACGCAGTGGACAAGCTTGGACCATTTCCGGTCGAAAGCGAGACGGGGACCGAACTGATCGCCGGATTTGATGACAAGCATTTGGATTTTCGGGTCAGCGTCCGGTCCGAGGACGGTGTGGTTTCGCTCGCAACCTGGGTGCACACACACAATATCGGCGGGCGGCTTTATCTGGCGGCCATCATGCCCTTTCACATTTTGATTGCGCGTGATGCGCTTGCCCGTGTGGCCCGTGCCCCTGCGACGCCACCTCATCCTGCGTAGGTCGGCCAGCTATCTGTGGTCCCAGAAGGTCGGGGGCATGTCATGCAGCAATTCTGCGGCCTTGTCCTCGATCCAGTCCTGCCGGGCATCGGCTGACCACGTATCCGCCCCCGGTTCATCGGCGATGTTTGCGTGTGCGAGTTTCATGGCTTGGGCGTATTTCAGATCCTCAATTCGCGCTTCCGGTACAATCGCATAGACAAACCGCGCGCCCATGGCGGCGGCCAGTTGTTCCATCTGCTTGATGGACACGGCCCCGTCCTGTTCGCTGCGTTCCGCCTGATAGACCGCGTTTCGGCTGACGCCCTTGCGTCGGGCCACCTGTTCTGCAGACATGCCCAAGGCATGACGAACGGATGAAATCCAGCCCTTCTCGGGTATTGGCACATCGGACACCTGGCTGGCCGTACGATCAATCATCCGCGCGAGGCGGCGGCGGTGGAGAAAGTCCGGCATGATGTGCGCTCAATCCCGTGTGAAACCGTGGCTGGTATGGGTGTAAGATAGGTATGGATAAAAAAAATGCAAATTTCGCACATAAATACCTAACAATTTTTTTATCAGTGATTATATGGATATGGAAATGAAAGACTTGATTACACTTTTCCTATCGCCTGAAAGCGCCCCGTTTGCCGTTGCACTGGCTGTGGTGGCTGGTTTGTTTGTCCTTGAAATATTGAGCGCAGTTCTAGGCGGCACACTCATGGGTCTTGGCAGTGATGCGCCGGATATTGACGTGGATGCGGACTTTGACCTCTCGGCCGAGTTCGAAGCGGATATTGATCCTGGTGTCGATGCTGTTGACGCGGCAGAGATGCCCGATATTGATGCTGGTGCTCAGTCCTCCGGGCTGTTCACCTGGATCGGTACGCGCGATGTGCCGTTCCTGATCTGGCTTGCGTCATTTCTGACCATGTTTGGCCTCTTTGGCCTGATCCTTCAGTCCTTTGTCGGTGGACTGTTCGGGCAGGGATTGCCTGCCCTGATCGCCTCGGCTATCGCCGCAGTCCCGGCCTTGGCCGTGACCCGCGTGATTGCCAACTGGGTGGCCCTGATCATGCCCAAGACCGAAACGAGCGCGACGCGCGCCCGGTTCCTTGGCGGCTATCACGGCACCATCACGCAAGGCACTGCTGCGCGTGGTCGCCCGGCCGAGGTCAAGATCAAGGACCGGCACAACAACATCCACTATCTGCGGGTCGAACCCCTTCACGATGATGATGTTTTTCCCCAGGGCAGCGATGTCACGCTTATTCGCAAGCGTGGTGACAAGTTCTTCGTGATCTGACGGGCCTCGGCCCCCATCATACACGCTGTCTGTCCAACCTTACCTTTAGTTCATGTAGGAGTACTCATATGCAACTCACTGCAATCCTGACGATTGCCGCCATTATTCTTGGCCTTCTTGTTCTGATCGGCTTAATCATGGCGCGCCTCTACAAACGTGCGACACGCGAAACCAGCCTGGTCAAAACCGGATCGGGTGGGCGCAAGGTTATCATGGATGGGGGCACCATTGTGGTTCCGTTCCTGCACGAGATTTCCAAAGTCAACATGAAGACGCTTCGTCTTGAAGTGGCGCGGGTGGCGGAACAGTCGCTGATCACCAAGGATCGGATGCGTGTTGATGTGGGCGTTGAGTTCTATGTCTCGGTCAACGCCACAGAAGACGGTATTTCGCGCGCCGCCCAAACACTCGGTGACCGCACCTTCCACGTCGAACAGCTGCGCGAGATGATCGAGGGTAAGCTGGTTGACGGTCTGCGTGCTGTGGCCGCCCAGATGACCATGGACGAGTTGCACGAAAACCGTGCCAGCTTTGTTCAGGAGGTGCAGAATGCCATCTCCGAAGACCTGCTGAAAAACGGCCTGGAGCTTGAGGCCGTGTCGCTGACCGCACTGGATCAGACGCCGTTTGAATCCCTTGATGAAAACAACGCGTTTAACGCGGTTGGTATGCAGAAGCTGGCCGCCGTCATTGCCACCTCGCGCAAACAACGAGCCGAGATCGCGGCAGAGGCCGACGTGTCCGTCGCCCAATCCGAGATGGAAGCCGAAAAGCGCAAGTACCAGATTGAGCGCGAGCAGAAACAGGCCGAGATCGCCCAGATCGAGGAAATCCAGACGCTGCAGGCCGAGCAGGAAGCGCAGATCGCCCGCAATCAGGAAGCGTCTGATCGGGCCAAGGAAGAAGCACGGATTGAACGCGAGAAAGCCGTGCGTTCGGCCGAGATTGCGCGCGAGCGCAGCATCCGCGAAGCCGAGATCGCCAAGGAGCGTGAGCTGGAAGTGGCAGATCAGGAACGCCAGATCATCGTGGCGCGCAAGTCCGAGGAAGAGAGCCAGGCACGTGCATCGGCTGATACTGCGAGGGCGGAGGCCAAGAAGGCGGCGGAAGCCATTGAAACGGCGCGCGCCGTGGCCGAGGCTGAGCGGATCAAGCAGATTGCGATCATTGAAGCGCAGAAAGAAGCTGAGCGTCAGGCCACCGGTATCCGTTTGACGGCAGAGGCCGAAAAGGACGCTGCGAGCGACCGCGCCGCGGCCCAGTTGGAAGAGGCGCAGGCCGATGCCAATGCGTTGACCGTACGTGCCGAGGCAAAACGGACCGACATGCTGGCAACAGCCGAAGGTCAGAAGGCGATTGCCAACTCAGAGAACGAGTTGAGCGCCGAGATCGTGGCGATGAAAATCCGCCTTGCCCAACTGGAGGCGATGCCTTCCATCATCGCGGAAATGGTCAAGCCGGCTGAAAAGATCGACTCGATCAAGATCCATCAGGTGACGGGCATGACCCCCGCTGGTGGCGGTGCAGACGGTGCCCCGAACGGCGGCACACCGGTCAATCAGGCGCTCGACTCCGTGCTGGGTATGGCACTGCAGATGCCTGCGATGCAGGCCCTTGGCAAAGAACTTGGGATCAGCATGGAGAACGGCATGGCCGGTGTGGCTGAGGCCGCCGTTGGCAACACAGTCAAAACGGTTGACCAACCAACCCCGCCCAAGGCGATTGAAGATGCTGCCGCAACACCGTCAGAGGCAAACAGCATTCAGAAGCCTGCAAGCAGCAAGGCATAGGCATCTGTTTGACCTGAACATGACTGCGGGGGCGCTGATACGGCGCCCCTTTTTCTTTTGTGCGCGGGCGTTCGCGCACGTCTTTGGCTGTCACCGGGTTTTCAGTTTTTCACACCCGTGTCGTGTAACCTGTGGTAGCGTTCGCGCATTGATTGACGTGAATTGGAGACGACCATGGGTGCCCGCGACATTTCTTTTGCGAGCTTCAACCTCTTGAACCTTCAGACCCCCGGCGACGCCATTTATGGCGATACCGATGGCTGGGATCCTGACATTTACCAACGCAAGATCGACTTCACCGCCGCCACGATGGGTCGTCTGGATGCCGATGTCGTGGGCCTGCAAGAGCTTTGGGCGCCTGCCGCGCTGGATCAGGTCTTGGCAGATGCGGGGATGAACAACGACTATTCCGCTCTGGTGCCGCTCGATCATGAGGGGGACAAGATTGTCTGCGCGGCTGCCGTCCGCACTGAAATGCTCGTGGGTGATCCGGAATGGATCGTGGATTTCCCTGATGAATATGTACTCAA
>NZ_JBYNDP010000055.1:0-24112 GCF_059783535.1 Tateyamaria sp.
AAGGCCAATATTTCAAATCTCGAATTCGTGGATCGTAAACCTGACTTCTTTAGATTGATGGTCTACGTAGAGCTTCGGGACGCCCAGCATCTGCATACGCTGATGGTGGCGCTCCAAGCAGAGAGTGATGTGGCTGCCATTGACCGCTTCCGTCGCCCCGAGCCACCAGCCGGGCAAACGATGGTCGCAGGGTAAGGCGCAACGAAGGGCGACAAGACATTGGTGTTCAAGCGCCGCGACCCCAAGCCGTTTCTACGCGCCGTGCTGGAATTCCTCTGGCCGCGCGGCGGGTGGAGCCGCGCGTTTCAGTATGTCAAACACCGTGTCCGTAGATTGCCTGATCGGCCAGAGAAAATCGCACGTGGTATTTGGGCAGGCGTATTCACGACATTTACTCCGTTCTACGGCTTACACTTCTTTATCGCTGCAATCATAGCCACCGCCATGCGTGGGAATATCGTCGCTTCGCTGATGGCGACTTTCTTCGGCAACCCGCTTACCTACGTTCCGATTGGAGTGGTGTCGTTGCAGACGGGTCACTGGCTGCTTGGGGCGGAGATGAAGGAAGAGACGGAGCGGTCCTTTGGCGGCAAGTTCGCAGATGCGGGGTCCGACCTGTGGCTGAACCTGAAGCACGTGCTGATGGGAGAGCCGCGCGATTGGACCAAGCTGAGCATCTTTTATGATGAGATTTTCTTTCCCTACCTGATTGGTGGCATTATTCCCGGCATCATTGCAGCAACCATCTGCTACTATGTCTCTGTCCCCGTCATTCGTGCATATCAGAAGCGGCGGAAGGGCGCGATCAAGGCCAAGTTCGAAGCCTTGAAGGCGAAGGCCGCGAACAAGGCTGCCGCTGCGAAGCCAAAAACCGACTGACCACTTGGTACAATTTTCCGGCTTTGTCCGTATGTTCAGGCATTTGCTTCCACACTAGGTTGATCGCGAAGACATTGGAAGGACTATGCCGATGAAAGCCCCGCTGGGAAAACTTCGCCTTGGTGTGAATATCGACCACGTGGCCACGGTGCGCAATGCGCGCGGTGGCGATACGCCCGACCCGCTGCGCGCGGCAAAGCTGGCAGAGGTGGCAGGCGCGGATGGGATCACGGCCCACCTGCGCGAAGATCGCAGGCATATTTCCGATGCTGATATTGAAGGGCTGATGGACGTTTTGTCTGTGCCATTGAACTTCGAGATGGCTGCGACCGAAGAAATGCAGTCCATCGCGTTACGCCATAAACCGCATGCGGTCTGTATCGTGCCTGAAAAACGCGAGGAGCGGACAACGGAAGGGGGGCTGGAGGTTGCGCGGGAAGAAAACCGTCTGGCGCATTTCATTGCGCCGCTGCGCGAGGCTGGCTGCCGGGTGTCGATCTTCATCGCGGCTGACAAGCGTCAGATCGAGGCGGCGCATCGTATCGGTGCGCAAGTGATTGAGTTGCACTCGGGTGCCTATTGCGACGCGCATCACGAGGGGCGCATTGAGGACCGCAACCGTGAATTGGAGGCGATGCGGGAAATGTCGAGTTTCGCGCATTCGCTGGGCCTAGAGGTGCATGTGGGCCATGGTCTGACCTATGAAACCGTGTCTCCGGTCGCTGCTTTTCCCGAGGTGATGGAGCTGAACATCGGGCATTTCCTGATTGGTGAGGCCATTTTTCTGGGCCTGGATCCGGCCATTCGTAAAATGCGCCGCCTCATGGACGAGGCGCGGGTGACAGGCACATGATACGGGTCGCGGCATTCATCGTTGCGGTGGCCTTGAACGTAGTTGTCACCCCGGCAACGGCCCAACAGAGCGCTTGGCCCAATCTCGACAGGCTGTTGTTCTCGACATTGACAGCTTCGGGTACAGCGGAGGCGTCTTTTTGGCTGCCGGATCAAGCGGACCCGACCACGGCAACACGGGCGCTGGGTGTTGTTTACGAGTACGTCCCCGGCTCAGCCGGAAGCACGTCGATCGCGGTTGGCCTGTATCAGCGAACCACCGCCGGTTGGGGATTTGTTGGCCCGGTCGAGGGCCTATTTGGCCAATCGCCACGCGACGCTGTGTTTGCTTCAGGCCACGTAGACCTTACGACAATCATGCTGGGGCCGAATGAACCGCGCTGCTGCCCGACCATGCCGGTGCGCTGGCGAGTCAACCTTGCATCTCGGACAGCGCAGCGGTTGAATTGACCGAAGTTGGGCCGGAAGAGAGGGGACCTGTTGATGATCCGCCACTGTGTGTTTCTGCGTCTGTCACCCAAGGCTGATACGGCTGAACTGGACAAGATCATGCTGGATCTTGAGGATCTGGTGCGGCGATTAGATGGATGTTCCGGGTTCCGGGCCGGTCCGAATCGCGACTATGAAAACAAGACGCCGGAATACCCTTACGGTTTCACGCTGGATGCTGAGAATGCAGAGGCATTGGCAGCCTATGCTGTAGACCCCGAACATCAAGAGTTGGGTGGACGCCTTGTCGACCTTTGTGAGGGCGGCGGGGGCGGTATCCTTGTCTTTGATATCGAGGCCCCCGCATGATCTTGTTTGGCGTGCGTTGCAGAAACGTGCCCGAGGCCACCAATCAAGGAGTGTTCGATGGGTCCTGAATTTGCTGCCATTTGGATTGCGTGGCTGCTTGCCGGTGGATCGCCGGGCCCAGCCACCATGGGGATTGCGGGCACCGCCATGTCTGCCGGGCGCCCCTCTGCGCTTGCGTTTGCTTTGGGAATCCTTGCCGGGTCTGCGAGTTGGGGCATTGCCGCGGCATTCGGCCTGTCAGCCATCATGCTGGCCCATATCTGGGTCTTTGAAATCATCCGCTACGCGGGCGTTGCTTATCTGTCGTGGCTGGCGTTCAAAGCGTTGAAGGGCGCCTGGCATGGTGGGGATACCCCTGTCGGCACCCCATTTTCGGGCTCGGCGCGCAGTCTGTTTCTGAAAGGGGCGGCTATTCACATTACCAACCCCAAGGCGATCCTGAGCTGGGGTTCGATCTATGCCATTGCCTTGCCCGCTGATGCACAGCCAGCGGCCGTTTATCAGTGTTTCGCGTACCTTTACGCGGGTTCGATCCTGATTTTCATTGGCTATGCGTTGTTGTTTTCAAGCGTGCGGGTTGTGGCTGCCTATCGTAAGGCGCGGCGCTGGTTCGAACTGGCCTTTGCGGGCTTTTTCGGGTTTGCGAGCTACAAGATTCTGACGGCGCGGTTGCAATGATCCTGGGCGTCGGCACCGATCTGGCCAATATCGACCGCATTGCAGGCACTCTGGAACGGTTCGGGGATCGGTTTCGTAATCGCGTGTTCACAGACATCGAACAGGCCAAGGCCGAGCGGCGCGCAGACACACCAGGCACCTATGCCAAGCGTTGGGCGGCCAAGGAGGCCTGTTCGAAGGCGCTCGGCACCGGCCTTCGTATGGGAATTTCTTGGAAAGATATGGCTGTCAGCAACCTGAGGACCGGTCAACCGGTGATGCATGTCACGGGCTGGGCCGCCGAGAGGTTGGCGGAAATGACCCCGTCCGGGCATGAGGCGATCATCCATGTGACGTTGACCGACGATCATCCGTGGGCGCAGGCATTTGTGGTCATTGAAGCCCGCCCGATACAATCTGAGCCTGCGCCTTGACACCTTCGGGCCGCGCCCGCATGTAGCCCTGAACCGACCCCGAAGGAGCGCGCAATGGACGCCAAGGAAAAGTCTCAAAACAGCGTGATCGAGACGATCAAGACCATTGTATACGCGCTGCTGATTGCAGGCGTGTTCCGCACACTGTTTTTCCAGCCGTTCTGGATTCCGTCCGGGTCGATGAAAGAGACATTGCTGATTGGTGATTTCCTGTTCGTGAACAAGATGGCCTATGGCTATTCCTATGCGTCTTGCCCATCGATCCCGGCGATTGGTCTGGATGCGCAGAAGCTGTGCGGCTTCATGGGGGATGACCGCATCTGGGCAGGTGAGCCCGAGCGCGGCGATGTTGTGGTTTTCCGTCATCCGGTTTCGGGCGCGGACTTCATTAAGCGGGTTATTGGCCTGCCGGGTGACACTGTGCAGGTGCGCGATGGTCAGATCATTCTGAATGGTGAGCCTGTGCCGCAAGAACCAGCCGGAACGTTCACAGAAGTTTTCGATCGCCAAGGTCCACAGGGATTGCTGCCGCGCTGCGAAAGCGGTGCCGTGGGGCAGGGGGCGGATTGCACGAAATCCCGTTTCCTGGAGACCTTCCCCAATGGGGAACAGCATCTGGTGTTGAACGTCGGCGTGCAGCAGTCTGACAACACGCCTGTCTACCGTGTTCCGGAAGGCCACTATTTCTTTATGGGTGATAACCGGGACAACTCGTCGGACAGCCGTTTGGCACAGGTCGCGGGCGGTGTTGGCTATGTGCCGTTCGAAAACCTGATTGGCCGCGCGGACCGCGTTATGTTCTCGTCCGCCGGTCGGTCGATGCTGTTCTTCTGGACGTGGCGCAGCGATCGCTACTTCAAGGGAATCGAGTGAAACTGGCAGCCGAACTGACGGCCTTTGAAGGCCGGATCGGGCACCGCTTTGCCACGCCTGATTTGCTGGTGGAGGCGGTGACCCATGCGTCGATGTCTTCCCCCACTCGGTCGGACAATCAGCGTCTGGAATTTCTAGGGGATAGGGTCTTGGGCCTCGTGATGGCGCAAGCGTTGCTTGAAGCCGATCCAGGGGCGGCCGAGGGGGCGTTGGCCCCGCGTTTAAATGCTTTGGTGCGGAAGGAGACCTGCGCTGACGTTGCCCGCGATGTCGATCTGGGGGCCGTGCTGCGATTGGGCCGGTCCGAGATGCTCTCTGGCGGTCGGCGCAAGCAGGCACTTTTGGGCGATGCGGTCGAAGCGGTGATTGCGGCTGTTTATCTCGACGCGGGATTTGATGCTGCTAAAGCGCTGATCCTGCGCCTTTGGGGGGATCGGATCGCCCGGGTCGATGCGGATGCGCGCGATGCCAAGACTGCCCTGCAGGAATGGGCGCAGGCTCGCGGTCTGACGCCGCCACAATATATTGAGACCGGTCGCTCGGGACCGGATCATCAACCGATTTTCACCATTGCCGCACGTCTGTCCACGGGGGCCGAAGCCACGGCCACCGCCGGATCGAAGCGCGAAGCACAGCAAGCGGCCGCGCAAGCCCTCTTGCAGGAACTGGAGGGATTGGCATGACCACCCGCGCCGGCTTTGTCGCCCTGATTGGAGAACCCAATGCGGGCAAGTCCACCCTGCTGAACACCATGGTTGGTGCCAAGGTCAGCATTGTCACCCACAAGGTGCAGACCACACGCGCCCGCATTCGTGGGGTGGCGATGGAAGGGGACAGCCAAATCGTCTTTGTCGACACCCCTGGTCTGTTCCAGCCGCGCCGCCGTCTGGATCGCGCAATGGTCGCTGCCGCCTGGGGCGGGGCTGCCGATGCTGATGTGGTGGTGCTGATGGTCGAAGCACACCGTGGCGTGACGGCTGGTGTCGAGCGCATTCTGGATGGCATGTCCGAGATCGGGCAGGGGCGCACCGTAGCCCTAGCCATCAACAAGATTGATCGGGTTGAAGCGCCCGTTCTACTGGGCCTGACCAAAGATCTGAATGAGCGGTTTGATTTCGCGGAAACCTTCATGATCTCGGCAGAGAAGGGGCATGGCGTGGATGCGCTGCGTCAGTGGCTGGCTGGGCAAGTTCCCGAGGGACCGTGGCTGTATCCGGAGGATCAGATTGCTGATCTGCCAATGCGCATGATCGCCGCCGAGATGACCCGCGAAAAGCTGACCCTGCGCTTGCATCAGGAACTGCCTTATCAGCTGACGGTCGAGACGGAAGCGTGGGAAGAGCGCAAGGACGGGTCGGCCAAGGTGGACCAGATCATCTATGTCAGCCGCGACGGACACAAGGGTATCGTGCTGGGGCATCGCGGTGAGACCATCAAGGCGGTGAGCAAGGCGTCGCGGGAGGAATTGGCCGAGTTTCTGGGCCGCAAGGTGCACTTGTTCCTGCAGGTCAAAGTGCGCGAGAAATGGTTGGACGAGGCCGAACGCTACGACCAGATGGGCTTGGATTTCAAAGATGGCAACGCCTGAGACATATGCCAACCGACCCTTCGCGGAGGATTTTTCTGAAACAGGGAAGTTGAGGACGTGGCACCCAAGCTGACATCACGGTTCTGGGTGGATGCCTATCTGGCGCGGTTGCGTTTTGCAGATATTCCCGGGTTTGTCGTTGCCCATGGGGATGACACGGGCGGGGCTGTGCTGGTGAAGCTGAACACGCTGGATGGTCAGGCGGTGCTGTACCAACGCTCTTTTGACCTCATGTCTGACACACGCGTCTGGGCAGAGTTGTCTTCTGGTGCCGAAGTCGATGTAGATGCGGCGGTTGCCCGGCAGCGTGGGTTTGATCCGGACCTTTGGGTGATCGAGGTCGAGGATCGCGCGGGCCGTCACTTGCTGGACCAGGACGGGTTGGCCTGAGATGGAGTGGCGCGGCACGGGCATATTGCTGAGCGTGCGCCGCCACGGAGAAACCAGCGCCATCATTGATGTCTTTACCGAGGATCGGGGTCGCCATGCGGGGATCGTGCGTGGTGGCACAAGCCGCAAGATTGCTCCGATCCTGCAACCCGGCGCGCAGTTGGACGTGACATGGCGTGCGCGTTTGGAAGACCATATCGGAACATTTGCAGTTGAGCCGGTGCGCAGCCGTGCGGCCCTTGTCATGGGCAATCGGTTGGCTTTGGCGGGGCTGAATGCCGTTACCGGCCTACTTGTCTTTTGCTTGCCGGAACGTGAAGCGCATGGCCCGCTTTATCGCAGAACCGAAGCGCTGTTGGATCTGTTGGGGCAGGACGAGCTGTGGCCGCTGGCCTACCTGCAGTGGGAACTGGCGCTGCTGGAAGAGATGGGGTTTGGGTTGGATTTGACCGCCTGTGCCGTGACCGGTGCAACCGAAGGGCTGATCTATGTCTCACCCAAGTCCGGGCGGGCGGTGTCCAAGACTGCTGCAGGTGAATGGGCAGACCGATTGTTGCCGCTGCCCCCGGTGCTACGCCGCGAGGGTGAAGCCCCGGATGCGGAGATTGCGCAGGGCTTGGTGACAACGGGGTATTTTTTGACGCACCATCTGGCGCCCGATTTGCGGTCTAAACAACTGCCTGAAGCACGCGCGCGTTTTGTCGATGCGTTCAGTCGGACGTTATAAATACCATTTCGTCACCGTCATCGTTGCGCAGAAACAATGTGCCTTCGCGCACCTCGGATTGAGTCATGCGCGCCAGAGTATCAAGGTAAAGTATCTCAGCATCGAGCGTGGGGCAGGCAAGATCGGTTGATACAATCGGCGTCAGCTCGAACCAGGGATACGGCACCGTGTTTTTTGCACTGAACGTGTTGCAAGGCGCTTGGCCTGACACCAGTCCGCCCGCTTCGAATTCGAGCGTGGCAGGGGTGGGCAATGCGGTTCCGTTCAGGCTTTGGAGTTCCCACAGTCGATCTGCTGCACCGTACCGCGCAACCGTTTCATCCGCCTGACAGGCGGGGATAGACGCAAGCAGCGTCAGCGCGGCAGCACGGATCATTTAAGGGCCATCACCAGATCAACAAGCGCGGCAAAGGCCACCAACGCGTCGCCATCATCTGAATGCATTTGCTTCAAACCGACGAGAGAGCCATAGGCCGCCTTGGAAAACTCTTCGTTCGTGACACCGATGTCGGACATCAAATCGGTCAGCCTTGCCAAGCGTGTCTTGTCGACTTCGGACAGAGCCTTTGCGACTGCTTTGTCCTGCTGCGCCCAAGCGCGAAGCGCTGGACCAGCGGTGTCTTCCTGAACACTTTGTCCGAAGCGGATCATCTTGTCGGTGGCAGTGCCGTTCTGAGCGCTGTCTTCCTTCAAGGTGTTCAGAGCACGGGATTTCCATTCGGCAAGCAATGCCTTCTGAAAAGCCGGTACGTCTTTGAAATGCCAGTAAAATGAACCCTTTGACGTTTTCAGGTGGCGTGAAAGTGGTTCTGCCCGTAGGGCCAGTGGCCCTTGGGCTGTGAGCTGTTCCAGCCCGGCGTCAATCCAGGCAGCGGGGGAGAGGGGAGCTTTAGCCATAGCCTTGCGATACGTGCGGGTATGCGGGGGTGCAAGCGAAAGACGCTTCAACTTGCGGTATGAGCGTTTTGCCGCACACGCGGCGAATGAATTTGCCTATCATGCGAGCAGGGACCGGCGATGCTGGAGCGTCAGCTCTCGGCCATCAGGGCCAGTCCAACCACCAGAAGCATTGACGCTGCCATGGCATAATTGATGCGCCGCTGCATGTGAGCCGCCAGGTCAAGTTGCTTTAGTCGAAAGCCGAACCAAACCCAGATCATATGAATGGGCACCCAGATCGCATTCACGATCAACAGTTTCAAAAATGCCTCGGCCACTATGGCGTCGGGCATCAGCGCAAAGCCGGAGAACAAGGCCGTGTTAACGGCGTAGGCCTTGGGATTTATGGGTTGCAACAACACTCCATTCAGCACGCCGGGTTCGGTGGTTGCTGGTGCGAAGGCAAGTTTGGAGCCGGCAAAAGCGATGCGGCCCGCTAAGTAGAGCAGGTAAGCTGTAGAGAGGGCAAAGAGAAACGTTCGGACAACTGGATTGGCCAGAATGAGCGCCGCGATGCCCGTGATGACGGCTAGGATGACCAGATTGTTGCCGATGAACAGGCCGAGTACATAGCGCAGGCCGGAGCGTACCCCATAGGCTGCACCAACACCCGCGGCAGACAAAACGCCGGGGCCAGGCGTTATGATGAGAAAGAAGACAGCGGCGGCAAATGTGAGCATGCCGCCAGCTTGATGTTTTTCAGCCCATCGTCAATCTGGCGATCGTCAACACATGTCCCGCAGCCGCCCGGTTGCTCGATCCCGCTGTATTCTAGCCAAGAAGCCTGCGTGCGATGACCTGGGCCTGAATTTCTGCCGCTCCTTCAAAGATGTTCAGGATGCGTGCGTCACAGAGAACGCGGGAAATCTTGTACTCAAGCGCAAAGCCGTTGCCGCCATGGATTTGCAGACCATTGTCTGCCGCAGACCAGGCTACGCGCGCGCCAAGCAGTTTCGCCATACCCGCTTCGACATCGCAGCGGCGTCCCTCATCCTTTTCGAAGGCCGAGAAGTAGGTCAGTTGCCGCGCCACCATGATTTCGACGGCCATCATCGCGAGCTTGTTAGCGACGCGGGGGAAATTAATCAGAGCCTTGCCGAACTGTTTGCGGTCCAGTGCGTATTGCATCGAGATATCGAGGGCCGATTGCGCCACACCGATGGCGCGGGCAGCCGTCTGGATGCGCGCAGATTCGAACGTCTCCATGAGCTGTTTGAAGCCCTTGCCCTCTTCGCCGCCCAGCAGGTTTTCGCCCTTCACATTGAAGTTGTCGAAACCCAGCTCGTATTCCTTCATGCCCCGGTAGCCGAGCACTTCGATCTCTCCACCCGTCATGCCTTCGGTCGGGAACGGATTGTCTTCGGTGCCGGGCGTCTTTTCGGCCAGGAACATCGACAGCCCTTTGTAGTCCGTAGTGTTCGGATCGGTGCGCGCCAGAAGTGTCATCACTTGTGTGCGGGTGGCGTGGGTGATCCAGGTCTTGTTGCCCGTGATCTTGTAGTCACCGTTGTCATCTTTGACGGCGCGGGTGCGCAAGCTGCCGAGATCAGAGCCGGTGTTGGGCTCGGTGAACACGGCTGTGGGCAGCGTTTCGGCGCTGGCCAGTTGCGGCAACCACTTCTGTTTCTGTTCTTCGGTGCCGCCGGCAATGATCAACTCGGCTGCAATCTCGGACCGGGTGCCGAGCGAGCCGACACCGATGTAGCCACGGCTTAGTTCTTCTGAGACGACGCACATCGATGCTTTCGACAAACCGAAGCCACCATACTCTTCGGGGATGGTCAGGCCGAAGACGCCCATCTCGGCAAGTTCTTCGATCACCTCCATCGGGATCAATTCGTCCTTGAGGTGCCAGTCATGGGCAAAGGGTTCGACCTTTTCGACGGCATAGCGACGGAACTGCTCGCGAATCATCTCAAGCTCTTCGTCGAGACCAGAGGCTCCAACCGTGATTTCGGCGCTGCGTTCCTGCATCAATTCGACGAGACGGATGCGCGCGGCTTGGGTGTTTCCGTTTTGTGTGAGCGTTTGAATGGCAGGTTCCATCATCCCGCGCATATCGTCCTGCGACAGACCCAAGTCTTGCAGGCGCAGCACTTCGCCCTGGTTCATCTGGATGCCGCCGTAGATTTGCCAAAGGTATTCGCCAAAGGCGATCTGGTGGATCAACGCTTCGACTTCGCCGAATTTGGACTGTGCGCTCACAGCTTCAGCCCATTTCTGCATCTGCCGAAGCGATTCGCAGTATGTCGCCAGCCAAGCGAGACCGTGGGCAGCGGTCTGATGTTTTTCAACGAGCGCGCCAGACACTCGCCCATCAATGCTGAGCTGTTCGCGCAGGCGTGTCCGCGCAAGCTCTGTTATCTGTTCAACCGGTTTGAGTGCAGCGCTGGTCAGCGCGAGCAAATCATCGAGCAAAACTGGCGTCACCGCTCCCATATCCTGTCCGTCATGTGCCATCGCATAGCTCCTCATTTTCCGCGTCGTCACCGCTTAACTAGTTTGCAGGTGCAGCGCAACAAATATTCATTTTGGTGCGGCTATTTGTTCAAATATTGCGTGGCACTATACTGCAGTGCAGCAACGAGTTTGAAGAAAACACGATCAAGATCAACCCGATGGTTGATGGGAAACACTACCATTGATGGTTACCCCGCCAAAGTACGATTTTCTTGATCGAATTCGGTGGGTCGAATCACATGGATCGTCGCCTTAATCCTCTGCGGCGGCTTCAGATTTTTTGCGCGCGCACCCCCCCACCAAAAAAATTCGGACCGACTGCCGATAGGCAAGCCGATCCGAAACGAATACTGAAAATGTACTATTAAATGGCTTGATGAAATGCCGTCTTACAATGCGTTTAGGAAGCGCGGCGCGCGACAGTCAGTCCGGACACATCTTCGATGAACGTGACGATGCGCGACTTGATCTTGTCATCTTCGATCGCTGCGAGTGCGTTCACGATATCAAGTCCGCGGTCACTGCGTGGTGCTGCCGTTGTGCCTGCGTCCGCCAACCCTTCAAAGAAGTAGGATGTAGGTACGTCCAGGATGCGCGACAGTTCAAACAGACGGCTTGCGGCGATTCGGTTCGAACCGATCTCGTACTTCTGGATTTGCTGAAAAGACAGCTCCAGGCGCTTTGCAACATCTGTTTGGGACATCCGACGCAGGGTGCGGATCTGTTTCAAGCGTTTACCAACGTGTACGTCGACGGGATGCGACATGACTGATTACCTCCGGTTGTTCTTGGAGATTGATCGCCTAGTACACGCATTGGTTCAATTGAGTAGATTTACACCCAAAACCACACGTAAATGTTGCATTAATGTATGATTTGTTTAACATGGATGTGTTGTTGATCATACATCGAGTAAGCATTTGAATGCGCCGACGCCAAATTTGACTGAGTTGAACCAGCCCCTGCTGTTCGAGATGATCCGCTCGTTCACGACGCTGGCGGAAACGCTGAACCTATCCCATGCCGTGACAAGACTGAACAGCACGCGTCAAACGGTTCGTCGCCATATTTCGCAGCTTGAAGAGATGCGTGGTGAGGAGCTTTTTCGGACGAAAGACCGGCGCTACGAGCTGACCGAAGCAGGGGAAGCCGCGCTGCCGGAAGCGCGAGAGCTTCTTATGCATGCCAAAGTGTGGTCGCGGGGTCAGACCGGTATGCGCGGTGCACTTCAGTATCTCCAAGCCCACCAAGGAGACTGGGTTTTTTACCAACAGCAGCGACCGATTGGAGACATATGGACAGACGAGTCCGTGCTACTGCGTGAGACCTATCGCGCATGGGTCATGGCCTCGGGCGAGATTGAGAGCCCAAATCTGTCTCATGTGCGTCCACATCTCATGGTTTATCGCAATTCTGATTCGGGTTGGATTTGCGTGGAGTTCGGAAATCTCTCGGCATACGTGAATTGGTTTGGGCTGGATTACGCTCGTTCGAGTATTGGCCGACCGATCGCCCGGCTACCAGCCGGCGAAGAATTTGGCCGTATGCTGGATCAGTCTTTTCTGGATATTCAAACAACACAGATGGCACGGCTGGATCACGTTTACACTCGGATGCCCAAGGGAAATGACGAAAGCCAAGTGACGATGGCTTACCAACGCCTTATGATGGCTGGATTTTTTCCGGACCGGTCCTCGGCTGTCATGACGCTGGTGGTCCCAACTATCAACGTCAAGATAGCTGCGTTGGACGAGGTTCAGCGCGCCGCCATGACCGATATTACCCAACCCGACTTTGATCCGGCGAACGCGAAGTTCGAAAGGATGGCTGCAATGACCACCTGAATCGATTTACAATTTTTTAGCGAGTTTTTTGGGGTAATTTGACAGAAATTGTCTTAGCTTTGGCGTAAGTGCGTCAAAGGAGAGACTTTTATGACCATTCAATTCCCTGGAAACGCGGCGCCGTTCATTGCGACAAGCCGCAATATCTTGATCTCACAGGGGATCACTCTGACGATCGGCACAGACTTTGACGAATACAAAGATATCGTTGCTGCAGAGCGGCTGATGCAGAAACTTGGCGCACCCTTCGATCCCGAACTTCATGACTTGAACCACTCCAACGCATTCTGGCTGACCGGCCGAAACGAAGATGGGGAACTAATTCATACCCAGGCAGCCAAACGCGTCCGCCTGTCTGGCAAACCGCTCAGTAGCTACCTTCTCCGCCAGTTCCGTGCGTTTCCTCCACCCTTGAAGGGCGTTGATCTGGCTCGGTCGCGTTTTCGTGCGACGCCAGGCACCCATCGGATTGGCGGTATGGCGGCCTATCATGGAGAGTTCTGGGTCGCGCCGGAACGCGGTAAGTATCGTGGCGTCGGTCTTGCGCCCGTACTGGGACGTACGGGTATGCTGGAGATGATGCAGCGGTGGGATCCGGACTGGATCTACGGCTTCATCCTCAACGTGGTCGCATACAAAGGCTTCGGAGCGCGCATCGGCTATCTGCATCTTGAACCCAGCGTGCTGAAATGGGTCGTCGATGGGCGCGACGCACCCATCGATACATTCCTTGCATACAATAGCAGAGAAGATTTGGAATACCTGCTCGATATTCCGCTTTCGGACGTTGTCCCCGAGGCCGCATAGGCCCCGGGTCACATCCTTAGCTGATGGCGGCGGCTTTCACGTCATCATCTATGTGGGGCAGGTATTGCTCGAAGTTGCTCGAGAACATGTCCACAAGTTTTGTCGCCTGCCGGTCATAGGCTACGGCGTCGTCCCAGGTGCGGCGTGGATCCAACAGAATGTCCGCTACACCGGGCACTGATACTGGCACATCGAACCCGAAATTCGGGTCCTTGCGGAATTCGCCCTTGGCCAAGGTGCCGTCCAGAGCGGCTGTAAGAAGAGCGCGCGTTGCACGAATCGGCATACGGCTGCCCGTTCCGTAAGCTCCGCCCGTCCAACCTGTGTTGACCAGCCAACACGTTGCGCCATGTTTGGCAATCTTCTCTTGCAGCAACTTGCCATACGCCTCCGGGCGGCGCGGCATGAACGGTGCACCGAAGCATGTCGAGAATGTGGGTTCGGGCTCGGTCACGCCGCGTTCTGTCCCCGCCACCTTTGACGTAAAGCCAGAAAGGAAGTGGTACATGGCCTGTGCAGGTGTCAAACGGGCGATGGGAGGTAATACACCAAACGCATCGCATGTCAGCATGATGATGTTCTTCGGATGACCGCCAAGGGCGCTGGATGATGCATTAGATATGTAGTGCAGCGGATACGCACAGCGCATGTTTGCAGTCAGACTGTCGTCTTCGAAATCCAGTTCTTTGGTTTCCGGATCGAACACCATGTTCTCGATCACCGTGCCGAATTTTTCGGTCGTTGCGTAGATCTCGGGTTCGGCCTCTGCACTCAGGTTGATAGTTTTGGCATAGCAGCCACCCTCAAAGTTGAACGTACCGCGATCTGACCAGCCATGCTCATCGTCGCCGATCAGCACCCGACCTGGGTCAGCGGACAACGTCGTCTTGCCCGTGCCGGACAGTCCGAAGAAGATGGCGGTATCAACCGGGTTGCCCTGCGCATGGTTCGCGGAACAGTGCATAGGCATCACGCCCCGATCCGGCAGGAGGTAGTTCAGCAGCGTGAACACCGATTTCTTGTTTTCGCCCGCATATTCGGTGCCACCGATCAGGATCATCTTGCGGTCAAAGTTCATCGCGATGACGGTTTCGGACCGGCAATTGTGACGCTCAGGGTTCGCCTGGAAGGAAGGGCAGTTGATGACGGTGAAATCCGCGATAAAGTCTTTCAGATCGTCCGCGTCAGGGCGGCGCAGCATGTGGCGAATGAACAAGCCATGCCATGCAAGTTCGGTGACCATGCGTACGTTGATGGAATAGCTGGGATCAGCACCACCGGTCAGATCTTGTACGAAGTATTCACGGCCCTTCATGTACTCGAGCATGTCGTTGTAGAGGGCATCAAACCCTTCGGGCGACATTGCAGCATTGTTTTCCCACCAGATACTGTCCGCCACGCTGTCTGTTTTGACCACGTGTTTGTCTTTGGGCGACCGACCCGTGAACTTGCCGGTGGTGACAAGGAACGCACCGCCCTTGCCCAAAGTGCCCTCTTTGCGTTCAAGCGCGCGCTCGATGAGGGCTGGTTCGATCAGGTTGTAGTAGACATCGCCCAGCCCTTCGATCCCTTGATCTTCGAGGCGGAACTGCGGGTTTACCCGTCCAAATGTCATATGAACTCTCCTGATGCCGCTGGGCGGCTTTGTTGGGTCAGAGGACAGCCAAAAGGCCCAGAACCGACGTCTTGCCAGCCTGTTCCGGCGTCTTAACACGTGGATTTACTTGATGAATAGGCCTGCGGCCAAGGTTAGCGCCACCATGACGACCGGTTGCGCAAACAGTGACTCAACGACATGCACTCGACACGGGAATGTGCGGCAATTTAGCCATTCCTAACCACTTTCTGGCCAGTCTTAGGCCCATTCGGGGCGTGATTCGCACTTATGGATTGATTCGGAGGGTCGAAATCGAGAGAATGCCCAAAAAAATCAATAAATACGAGCAGTACAAGGAAACAGGCAATGTCCAAGATTGCATTGGTGGACGACGACCGGAATATTCTGACGTCGGTGTCCATGACGCTCGAGGCTGAAGGGTTCGAGGTCGAAACGTATAATGATGGTCAGGCCGCGCTTGACGCTTTTAACAAGCGTTTACCGGATATGGCGGTGCTGGACATCAAAATGCCGCGTATGGACGGCATGGATCTGCTGCAACGATTGCGGCAGAAAACCACGATGCCCGTCATCTTCCTGACGTCCAAGGATGATGAGATTGACGAAGTGCTCGGTCTGCGTATGGGGGCAGATGACTACGTCAAGAAACCGTTTTCACAGCGCTTGCTGGTTGAACGTATCCGCGCGCTTTTGCGCCGGCAGGATGCGGTTGCAGGTGACGTCGTCGGCGACACGGAAGAGACGAAAGTGATGGAGCGTGGTGATCTACGGATGGATCCCCTGCGTCACGCCGTGGCCTGGAAGGGCAAGGATGTATCACTGACCGTGACCGAATTCCTTCTGCTGCAAGCCTTGGCGCAGCGGCCTGGTTTCGTGAAATCGCGCGATCAGCTGATGGATGTCGCATATGACGATCAGGTCTATGTTGACGACCGCACGATCGACAGTCACATCAAACGCTTGCGCAAGAAGATGCGCAGTGCCGACAATGAATTCTCGGCGATTGAGACGTTGTATGGCATCGGGTATCGTTACAACGAAGAATAAGAGGCGCGTTTAGAAAACGTAGGCCGAGAGGATAATCGTGCGCGACATGAGCTCCCCTGCTTCCCGGGATGGTGACGTTGTTCTGGGCGAAGACTGGGTTGCACCGGAAACATCCGGTGCGACTGAGTTGCGGGATGGGCGTGCACGACGCGGCCTGATGTCTTTGCGGGCCTCACCCCTGGCCCGCAAAATCATTACCTTTAACCTCATCGCCCTCAACGTTCTTGTTGCGGGCATTCTGTATCTGAATTCAACCCGTGAGAGCCTGGCGGTTCAAAGGCTGTCTGCACTTGTAGCGCAAGCAGAGCTGATCGCTGATGTACTGGAAGCGCAACTTCCAGTCGGCGCACCGGTTAACCTTGCGACTGGCGACGGGGCAAATGTTCCGGACACGTTGGCTCAGCTGGATCTGCGTACAGGCCATGAGGTTTATGTATTCGATGCGTCGGAAGTCCTTGTTGGGCAAAGCGAGGGCACCTTGGCGCCACTCGCCAATCAGGTAACCGAGACTGAAAATGTCGCTGTTCTGACGGATGGGCTAAGTTGGCTCTGGCGTCTGGTGTCCCGCCCATTTTCTGGGCCTGAAGCAGCCGCACCAGCATCTACCGAAGACCAATTGCGCCCATTGGTGGCGCGTAGCATGACGGGCGACACCCAAATCAGTGAAAGCCTGACTGTTGCGGGTGGTGCTGTGTTCAGCGTTGTAACTCCGATTCAGCATGATGGAGCCGCCGTAGGTGTGATCGCGCTGACCAGCGCATCGGGCGAGATCGACGCGCTGGTGCGTGGAGAACGCGAACGTGTCTTGCAGATGTTTGTAATCGCGACGCTCGTGTCCATTGGCCTTAGCCTGGTGTTGGCATCGACGATCGCCAATCCACTGGCTGACCTTGCCACGGCTGCGGAACTGGGGCGCGATAAGAACGCACGTAAGGTCAACCCCGGACGCATTCGTATTCCGGATCTTACGGCACGCCCGGATGAGATCGGTCGCCTGTCAGGTGCGTTGCGAGGTATGATTGCAGCGCTCTACAATCGGATTGATGGCAACGAACAGTTTGCCGCAGACGTCGCGCACGAAATCAAAAACCCACTCGCGTCCCTTAGGTCGGCGGTGGGCACACTCCGCATGGTTAAGCGCGACGATCAGCGCGAAAAACTGCTGGACGTGATTGATCATGATGTTCGGCGCCTTGACCGTCTTGTAAGCGACATCTCGAATGCGTCGCGCCTTGACAGTGAACTGGTCAAGGAAGAGGAAGAACCATTCAACCTCTTGCAGATGCTTGGAAATCTGGGCCAATATCTGGGTGAAGATGCCCGGAGCAAAGGGATCGAGTTCATTACTGATCTGCCGGCACACCCCATCGAAGTACAGGGTTTGGAGGCACGGCTGGCGCAAGTCTTCGTCAACCTGATCACGAACGCCATTTCGTTCTGTGAAGACGGCGATGCGATCCGTGTCTGGGCCCGCAAGCGGGAAAACCGGGTTCTCGTTGTTGTCGAAGATACCGGTCCAGGGATCCCAGATCAGGCGCTCACAAAGATTTTCAAGCGCTTCTATTCCCAGCGCCCGGAAGAGCATTTCGGCAACAACTCCGGCCTTGGCCTCGCCATTTCGAAACAGATTGTTGAGGCGCATGGCGGCGTGATCTGGGCGGAGAATATTCGCCCGACCGATGCGGACATCACGTCGGAACCGCTCGGGGCCCGTTTCGTCGTCGGCCTGCCGGTCTAATCTCTGATGTCTCATTCCATGCGTCTGCATGCGAGCGCCGTTACCGCACATGGGCGAGGAGTTTTGATCATTGGCGCATCTGGCAGCGGTAAGTCGAGCCTTGCGCTGCAACTTATGGCATTGGGTGCAACGCTTGTGTCGGATGATCAGACAATGCTTTCTCGGGTCGACAAAGCTGTACACATGAGGGCGCCTGAAAGCATTGCGGGTCTCATTGAAGCGCGAGGTGTCGGCATTCTACGGGCACACAATACAGGCGCCCGATTGCATCTTGTTGTTGATATGGACCAAGCTGAAACCAAACGATTGCCCGATGCGCATAGCAAGACGATTTTAGGCCAAACGCTGCCTTGCCTTCACAAGGTGGATAGCCCTGCTTGGCCGTCTGCGATTGTGCGATACCTCAAGGGCGGACTTAGATATCCGGAATGACCGTCGCTATGACCGTGCCACGCCGCCTTGTACTTGTAACTGGTCCCTCCGGTGCGGGGCGATCCAGCGCGATTCGCGTCTTGGAAGATCTGGGGTATGAGGCGATCGATAATATGCCCGTTCGGCTGATACGGGCCTTGCTGAACGATCCCATGCCGGACAAGCCAGTGGCGCTCGGTATTGATCCGCGTAACAGGGACTTTTCAAGCACTGCCATTACCGATGCGCTTGGCCAAATTTCTGGTGTGTCAGGGTTGGTGCCCGAGCTCCTCTATCTGGATTGCAGCATGGATGTCCTCCTTAATCGGTTTTCCGAAACGCGCCGCAGGCACCCCTTGGCAGAGGCGGGGCGGGTCGAAGCAGGAATACTAAGAGAAAAAGAACTGCTGGCACCCGTACGCGAAAGGGCGGACGTGCTGCTCGATACTTCGGACTTGAACGTGCATCAACTGCGCGCAGAGGTAGAGCATTGGTTTTCACCGGGGGAGCAAAGCCAACTTGCGGTGGCAGTTCAAAGCTTCAGTTACAAGCGTGGCCTGCCACGTTCAGTTGACATGGTCTTTGACTGCCGTTTTCTGAAGAACCCGTATTGGGAGCCGGAGTTGCGCAGCAAAACCGGTCTGAACGCGGATGTCAAAAGCCACATCTGGGCTGATCCGCGCGCAGCCGAATTCGAAGCACGTTTGCGCGATCTTTTGCTGTGGCAATTGCCAAGTGTGCTGGAGGAGGGTAAATCTCACCTCTCGGTTGCGTTCGGATGCACGGGTGGCCAACACCGGTCGGTTGCCATTGCGGAAACCTTGGCGGCAGCCCTTGCAGAGGCTGGCTGGCAAGTGTCTATTCGGCATCGGGAACTGGATCGCCGCAAACGCGAAGAGGCATCAGCTTGATCGGGATTGTGATTGTCGCACATGGCGGACTCGCTGGTGAGTATCTGCGAGCAATAGAACATGTCGTCGGCAAACAGGCCGGTGTACGTGCTATCGCGATTGAAGCCGACCATGATCGCAAGGCGAAGGAAGACGAAATCTGCGTTGCCGCCGATGAGGTTGATGCAGGTGATGGCGTGGTTGTCGTGACCGATCTGTTTGGCGGCTCCCCGTCCAATCTCAGCTTGTTGGCCTGCAAGCCGCAAAACCGCCGCATCCTTTACGGTGCAAACCTGCCGATGCTGATCAAACTTGCAAAAAGCCGTAAGATGCATGTCACGGATGCCGTGCAGGCCGCCCTGAGTGCCGGCAAAAAGTATATCGACAGCCAGAATATAGGCGCAGATACCTGAAAATGATCCACCGCACGCTGGAAATTGTGAATGTAAAGGGTTTGCACGCTCGCGCGTCTGCTAAACTTGTTGAAGTGGTTGAGGCGTTCGACGCCCGTGCAACGGTGACCCAGGATGGCATGTCTGCATCAGGCGACAGCATTATGGGGCTTTTGATGTTGGCAGCGCCAATGGGAAGTTTTATTGACGTTGAAACGTCCGGACCGGATGCTGAGCCATTGGCGGATGCCGTGAGTGCGCTGATCGCTGACAAGTTCGGAGAAGAGGCCTGAGCCGATGACGGCTTGAGAGGTCCAAACGTCGATAGAAGGTGACGATCGTTTGGTCGATAGCACACATAACATGACGAAGGTCACAAAGCCTGACACCGAGCAGGTTACCTTCAATACATACGACCGCCGTAGCCTGTCTTATGCTTCGACCTTTGATGATCCGTGGAAAGCCACGTTCATCCGCGTGATGGAAGCCTTCACTGGTAAGCTGACAATCCTGCGCCTGATCCGGAAGTTCGAACGGCGAGGCGCCCCGTCTGGCCAAGCCTTTTGGCGCGCGTGTCTTGATGTGATGGGCATCGACCTTACAACGCCACAAAACCAGTTGGACCGTATCCCTAAAGAAGGGCCGGTGATTGTTGTCGCCAATCACCCGCATGGGATGGTCGACGGAATGATCTTTGCAGACCTCATTGGCCGCGTGCGCCCGGACTATCGCATTCTGACCCGGTCCTTACTTACTGTCATTGATGAAGTCGCCGGCAGTTACATGATACCGGTGCCTTTCCCTCACGATCCTGACGCACAACGCAAAGGGGTTGAGATGCGGGCGAAGGCGATGGCTCATCTCAAGGAAGGAGGCGTGGTCGCCCTATTTCCGTCGGGCGTTGTCGCCACCTCAGAGACGTGGTGGGGGCCGGCAATAGAGGCGGAATGGAACGTGTTCACGGCGCAGCTGATCCGCCGCTCCGGTGCGACTGTGGTTCCGATGCGTTTTCCGGGTGCAAACAGTCGCGCCTACCACATCGCGGACAAGGTTTCGCCTATGCTGCGACAAGGCTTGCTACTGCACGAGATCGTCCGCTCGTGCAACAAACCGCAAGGTCCCATCGTGGGGCATCCGCTGGATCCAGAAGTTGTGACCGGCTTCAAGGATGACCCACGTGGTTTCATGGCTTGGCTGCGCGAGCATACAATGGCGCTTAAAGACTGACGCCGCAGGAAGTTTGGAAACGACGGTTCGTTTTCCCTGCAAGAAAATGCTACCGAGTCGGAACAGGCGTCTCTCCGCGATAATCATAGAATCCACGTTGCGATTTGCGGCCCAGCCATCCGGCCTCAACATATTTTGTCAACAGCGGGCAGGGGCGGTATTTGGTATCGGCAAGCCCATCGTGGAGGACGTTCATGATGGCCAAACACGTATCGAGCCCGATAAAATCTGCAAGTTCCAGCGGCCCCATCGGGTGGTTTGCCCCCAGTTTCATCGAAGAGTCGATGGATTTGACAGAGCCAACCCCTTCATAAAGCGTGTAGACCGCTTCGTTGATCATCGGCATCAGGATGCGGTTTACGATAAAGGCGGGAAAGTCCTCAGCCGTGGCGGCCGTTTTTCCGAGCTTTTCAACGACGGCGGCGCAGGCGTCGAAGGTTTCGGCATCTGTTGCAATCCCCCTGATCAATTCGACGAGTTGCATCACGGGGACAGGGTTCATGAAGTGAAAGCCCATGAACTTTTCGGGCCTGTCGGTGCGGCTGGCCAGACGCGTGATGGAGATGGATGAGGTGTTTGATGTCAGGATGGTGTGAGGCTGCAGATGCGGTACCAAATCCTCGAATATCGCCTGCTTGACAGTTTCACGCTCGGTTGCTGCCTCGATCACAAGATCGGTTTGCCCCAGATCGGTCAGCGTTTGGGTCGTCTGAATACGTGCGATGGCCGATAACTTGTCGTCCGCACTGATTTTTTCGCGGCTCACCTGCCGTTCAAGGTTCCGGTCGATCGTCGCCATGGCTGCCGCCAAGGCGTCACCCGAAATATCGTTCAGCATGACGTCATACCCGGCGAGAGACATCACATGCGCGATGCCGTTCCCCATCTGACCCGCGCCAACAATTCCAACCGTCTTGATGTCCATTTTCGACCTCATGCCACGTTCCCGCACCATATGGTCACGCACCTGTTGGGGGCAAGGGGACGCGATGTATCAATGATGCCCATCCTCGTTAGGATTTCTTCAATAAACTGATGTCACAGTTGCCGTGGGTAAATAGTGAGAGTGGGTCTCATGAGTATTGAATCGTTGGGTCCGGGTGGGCTCGATTACTTGCCGTGTCGATACGGCAATTCCAAAGTCTTGTTTCGCGGGCCGCGCCGGTCGTTGGATGGACCATTCATTGCCTTTTTTGGCGGGTCGATCACATACGGAAAATTCGTGCCTACACCGTTTCCTGATCTGGTCGAACAGTCCATGGGTATGACATGCGTGAATTTCGGATCGCTGAATGGCGGCGTCGATGTTTTCGCGACAGACCCGTATTTGCGCAAGGTGTCGGGGATGGCGCAGACAACGGTGATCCAAATCACCAGCCCTCGAAACATGTCCAACCGATTTTATCGGGTGCATCCCCGTCGCAATGACCGGTTTGTTGAAGCATCCTCGCTGTTGCGAGCAATTTATCGCGAGGTCGATTTCGCAGAGTTCAACTTTACCAACCACATGTTGAACCGGTTGTATCTTCTGTCCCCAGAACGTTTCGAGGCGGTGGTGGAAGAGTTGCAGACTGCGTGGGTCGCGCGGATGCGGTTGGTGCTCAGCCAAATACCTGGGCGGACCGTATTACTGTGGGCGGCACGTCAAACGCCTGAAAGTTCTGCAAATGATCTTGAGGCAGACCTTGCGCTAGTCTCTAGAGAGATGATTGCAAAAGTGTCCGAACTCGCAACTGAATATGTAGAGACAGTCATTTCGGAAGAGGCGGTGCAATCCGGTACGGAAGGTATGGTGTTCAGTGAAATGGACGCACCTGCGGCACGCACCATGCCGGGACCAGTGGCACACCAAGAAATCGCCAAGGCCCTTGTTCCGGTTTTGAAGTGAAACGAAAATGCCCGCCGTTGGGCTGCGGCGGGCTTCCTAACTTACCGAAAATGCCTGTTTACAGCTTTTCGATCATCTCGGGCACAGCATCAAACAGGTCTGCGACCAAACCGTAGTCTGCAACCTGGAAGATGGGTGCTTCTTCATCCTTGTTGATGGCAACGATGACCTTGGAGTCCTTCATGCCAGCCAAGTGCTGGATCGCACCAGAGATGCCGACAGCAACGTAGAGGTCAGGGGCCACAACCTTGCCGGTTTGACCGACTTGCCAATCGTTCGGTGCATAGCCCGAGTCCACAGCGGCGCGGGATGCGCCAACAGCGGCACCGAGCTTGTCGGCCAGTTTCTCAATCAGAGCGAAGTCGTCTTCGGACCCGACACCGCGGCCGCCGGACACAACAACACCGGCGGATGTCAGTTCGGGGCGGTCGCTTTCGGCGACTTTGTCTTCGACCCACGATGACAGAGCTGGATTAGCCGCAGCATTGATGTTTTCCACCGATGCAGAACCGCCTGTGCCTGCTGCATCAAACGTCGACGTACGGAAGGTGATGACCTTCTTGCCGTCGCTTGCTTTCACAGTCTGGATCGCGTTGCCTGCATAGATTGGCCGCTCGAATGTGTTTCCGTCGACCACAGCCGTTGCGTCGGAAATCACCATGGCATCCAGCAGCGCTGCGACGCGGGGCATGATGTTTTTGGCGTCCGTGGTGGCGGGTGCAACGATGTGCTCATAGTCGCCAGACAGGGACACGATCAGGTCAGCTACTGGCTCAGCCAGACGTTTACCGTACAGCGCGTCCTCAGCACACAGCACCTTGGCCACACCATCGATGGTGGCAGCCGATGCCGCCGCATCAGCACACGTCGCGCCCGTTGCCAGAACGGTGACATCACCAAGCGCCTTGGCGGCTGCGACAGCCTTGGCGGTCGCATCCATTGCCAGTTCACCGTCATTGATCTCTGCGAGAAGTAGAACAGCCATCACACAGCCCCCGCTTCTTTGAGTTTCGCCACAAGCTCTTCGACCGAGCCCACCTTGATGCCTGCCGCACGCGCTTCGGGCTCAGCCGTTTTCACGATCTCGAGCCGCGGTGCGGTCTCGACGCCGTAGTCAGCGGCTGTCTTCTCATCCAGCGGCTTTTTCTTGGCTTTCATGATGTTGGGCAGCGATGCATAGCGCGGCTCGTTGAGGCGCAGGTCAACCGAGATCACGGTCGGCATGTTCACCTCGATGGTCTGCAGACCACCGTCGACTTCACGTGTGACCTTGGCTTTGTTGCCGGCAATCTCGACTTCGGAGGCGAAGGTTGCCTGGCTCCAGCCCATTAGGGCAGACAGCATCTGACCGGTGGCGTTCATGTCATTGTCGATGGCTTGTTTGCCGCACAACACCAGACCGGGCTGCTCTTCCTCGACCACTTTTTCCAGGATCTTGGCAACGGTCAGTGGTTCGATGTCTTGGTGGACGTCATCGGTTGCGATGACGAGGATCGCGCGATCCGCTCCCATCGCCAGCGCGGTGCGCAGCGTTTCCTGCGCTTGCTTGACGCCGATGGAGACAGCAACGACTTCCTCTGCCTGGCCCGCTTCCTTCAGGCGGATGGCCTGTTCGACGGCAATTTCGTCAAACGGGTTCATCGACATTTTCAC
>NZ_JBYNDP010000056.1:0-24050 GCF_059783535.1 Tateyamaria sp.
GTGTTCGACAGGTCCTGACGGGCAATCATCACATGCTCATAAAGAGGCATGGACTTCTCCACTTCTATCAAGGCGCATTTCATAGACCGGTCCATCAAGGCCCTGCGGGACGGTCACGAGAGACTGCGCGGCAAAACGGGTTTGCAGGGATGCGCCCGTATACATCGCTGGGGGCGCAACGCAAGAGGGAGTTTGTGCCGTTACGTAACCCAACGCTTTCCTTGGATGGGCCGTATTTTAGTCATTTTTGATGATCAGTGTCTCCGCAACACGCTGGAGGATCACTGCCATGACTGCCACACTCGATACAACGACACACGCTGAACAACAAACGACCGCCGCCGAAGAACAGGGAACCACGCGGATGCGCATGTGGTCCTTGGGCGCTCGCGGGCTCGCAAGCCGGGCACTTGGCGCCGTACTCGTTCTCACCTCGCTTGGATTGTGGATCGAACCGGGTACACAGATGGCCGTCGATCTCGTATTGATGAAGCTGGGCGTGTCGCTCTTTCTTGGATTTGTGGGACTTGCCCTGATGCAGGACAAACCCCGCGCGCAGGACCCTGAAGTTGAAATCGATACAGTGCGCCGCGAGGTTCGCATTGCGCGCACGCGCGGGCGTCGCCCCTCGGTCATTCGCCGCATCGCTATCCGCGATCTCGGCCGCGCCGAGGCGGTTGGTGACGTGATCCGGTTGACCGCTGCGAACGGTGCGCTTTTGGCCGCGATATCGCTGCCGGATGCGGATGCATGGTCCAGCCTCTATGGCGCTTTGCAAGACGCCGGCAAACTCTAAACCCTCATCCCGTGCTCCTCATGCGCATGAGCGATGTTCAGCCATGCGCACGATATGTTGACGGATGTGCAGTTGCCTCTGCGGCAATATGAGACATCTTCTCTACATACATAAACTCTTGTGGAGCACGCCCCATGAAATCCCTTCTTCTTGCCACGGCGCTGGCATCAACCGCGTCTTTTGCATTTGCGGCTGATCGCTACACGCTGGATTCCAGCCACAGCCAGATCCTGTTTTCCTACAACCACCTCGGTTTCTCGACCACTTGGGGCATGTTCTCGGGCTTTGAAGGCGAGATCATGTTCGACCAGGAAAACCCCGACAACTCCAGCGTGACCGTGTCGATGCCGACCAAGTCGATGTTCACAGGTTGGGAACAGCGCGACGGCCACTTCATGTCCGATGATTTCTTTGGGGCGACGGATGAAGACGTCATTTCGTTCACATCGACCGGCATTGAAGTCACCGGTGAAGGCACCGCGCAGATCACGGGTGACCTGACAATGAACGATGTCACCAAGTCTGTTGTCCTGGATGCAACGCTGAACCAGGCAGGCGCCAACCCGCTGAATCAAAAAGACTGGGCCGGTTTTAACGCCACAACCACCTTGCTGCGGTCGGACTTTAACCTGGGTGCTTTCGCACCGGCCGTCAGCGACGAAGTACAAGTACAGATTTCGGTTGAAGCCCAGAAGGCTGAGTAAGACCACCACTCACACACTATTCGAAAGCCGCGCGAGACAATCGCGCGGCTTTTTTCGTGGCTGCTGTCGAAAGGCCGCGCGTGCGCGCGACACGATTTTATTCAGGAGGGCCTTTTCAGACCCTCCTGCGACATGCCTGCGGCTGGGGCGCCTTAAAAACAGGGCAGCACTATGACGCAGTGTTCTACTCCGCCGCGCCACGCTGGGCGGTCAGGTTGACATTCACGGCGACGGCAAAGGCGAGCGAGCTTTCGTCGGCCATGGTGTCTCCGATCCCGAAGCTGCGGCGGTCCAATGTCAGGCCCCCGCTCATTGAGGCGGTGTCGCCATCAACCGACAAGCCAAAGGGCAGGGTGATCGGGACAGATTGACCCTTGATCGTCAGCGTGCCTTGCGCTTCGTACCCGTCCACCACCGTGACGATATCTGCCGTGAACGTGGCTGTCGGGAAGTCGGCAGCGTTGAAGAAATCCGGTCCCATCGCCTGATTGGTGACCGACCCAAGGGTGAGCGAGCCGATCGCCACCGTGACCTCGACCGTGCCGGCCGTGCCGTTCTCAACGGTTTCGTCAAAGTTGATCCCAGCAGTCCAATCTGCAAATTGACCTTCAACCTCGGATCCAAGCTGGGTCACCGTGATGGCCAATGTGCCATCCTGGACCTGCCAGTCGGATTGAACCTCTTCCAGTTCGGCGACTGCCGTCCCATCCCCATGCGGGGCATAGACACCCAAAGCAGCGCCGCCGGACAGGGCAAGTGCCCACAAGGCTATCGCGGCCGTGATTGGTGCCGCATGTTTGTGGTCGGGATCGGTTTGGGGAACGTCAGTCCGCCCGAACCACATACGGCGAAAGGTGGCATCCTTGTCGATGACATGGTGTTTCAACGCGCCCGCGATGTGGAGAAGTAGTGCAACACCCAGCACCTTTGTCAGCACCCAATGCGCGCCGCCCATGGCCGCCGCAACTGCTTCGGATTTGGGGACCAGCGGGAGGGTTTGGCCAAAGGGCCACCAGATCGGGGCAAACCCGCTGGCGGCGGCGTGGTGGATCCATCCGGACAGAGGCACAACGACCAGGCTGCCATAAAGCAGCCAGTGCACGGTTTCCGCGGCGAGGCTTTCCAGTTTGCGATCCGGGTGGAGCAGGCCGGGTTTGGGCTGGTTCAGGGCCCACAGAATGCGCAGCAGCGCCACGAAGAACACGGTGACGCCTAATGTCTTGTGCAGTGAAAACAGCCAGGCCGTGCGCGCCACGAGATCGTCAGCCGGGGCGGACATGGCCTTTAACTCATAGGCCATGTTGTTCGCCACAAGACCAAGTGGGAACAGCGTCAGGATCAGAAGGGCGGTCAGCCAGTGAAAGGTCTTGGACAGGCTGCCGTAGCGGTCGGCGGTATTGGCAAGGGACATGAGGGGTCTCCGGGCATTTGCATGTAGGTCTAACACCTTTGCATCCAATGTTATGCGACGTGCGCGCAGTACAACACGCAATTCCCGCACAGATGCCGTGCACCGATCCCTTGTCTGGCGCGGGCAGGGCCATTACACCCGGTGGAAACGACAACGAGGGGGCAGGCCATGAGCGTGGCATTTGTATTTCCGGGACAGGGTGCACAGACAATCGGAATGGGCAAGGCATTGGCCGATGCCTACCCGGCAGCGCGCGCAGTGTTCGACGAGGTGGACGAGGCGCTGGGCGAAAAGCTCAGCACGCTGATCTGGGAAGGTGAGCAGGACACGCTGACCCTGACCCAGAACGCGCAACCGGCACTGATGGCGACATCTGTGGCGGCCATGCGTGCGCTTCAGGCCGAAGGGATTGGTATCGACAAGGCCAGCTTCGTGGCAGGACACTCGCTTGGTGAGTATTCCGCCCTATGCGCGGCGGGCGCGCTGAGTGTCGCCGACACTGCCCGGCTGATCCGCACGCGCGGGCAGGCCATGCAAGAGGCTGTGCCGGTGGGCGTGGGCGCCATGGCCGCGCTGCTGGGTCTGGATTTTGAAACAGCCACGGCGGTGGCGTCTGAGGCGGCACAGGGCGAAGTATGCCAGGCCGCGAATGACAACGATCCCGGTCAGGTGGTCGTGTCGGGCCATCTGGGGGCTGTTGAACGGGCGGTCGACATCGCAAAGGAAAAAGGTGCCAAGCGCGCCGTGATGCTGCCCGTCTCTGCACCGTTTCATTGCAGCCTGATGGAGCCCGCAGCCCGCGCGATGGCCGATGCGCTTGGTGGTGTCGACATTCATGCACCTGCTGTTCCGGTGATTCCAAATGTGACGGTCACGGCCTGCAGCGCCCCAGATGACCTGCGCGCACATCTGGTGTCGCAGGTGACGGGCTCGGTGCGCTGGCGTGAAACTGTCATGTATATGGGCCAGCAAGGCGTGACCGAGATCTGGGAGATCGGCGCAGGCAAAGCGTTGTCAGGCATGATCCGCCGCATCGACCGCGCCATCGCCACCCGCGCGGTGGGCACACCCGATGATGTGAAGGCAGCCGTTGATGGCTGATCTGGTCACCCTGCCGCCCGAAACCTTGGGTGGCGTGATCGATACGGTGCCGTTTTCCCGCCGGTTCCAACTGATCCCGGATGTGTTCGGACGGATGGATTCGTTGCTGGGGCAGGCTGGCATCTTCTTTGCAGGGCCGCAGACCGCGCTGTACCGGGTTCAGGGTGACGATATGGACATCCGGATCGGTGTGCCGCTGCCCAAACCCCTGCCGGGCTTCCAGATGTTTGATGTGGATGCGGCGCAGGCCCTCCATATTCGCCATCACGGCGCCTTTGACACGCTGCCGCGCGTGTACCAGACCCTGACCGCAGAGGTTGAGAAACGGGGCCTGACGCGAACCGGCTGGGCGCGCGAGGTCTACCGTTTCATGGCCAAGGACGCGTCCCTGAACATTTGCGACGTCTACATGGACGTGGCCCAGACTTAACGAAAGAGGTTCATATGTTTGATCTGACAGGAAAATCCGCGCTGATCACAGGCGCATCGGGCGGCATCGGGGCCGAGATTGCGCGCACGCTGCACGGCGCAGGCGCGACCGTGGGCCTGAGCGGCACACGCACGGACCCGCTTGAAGCCCTGGCAGCCGAGTTGGGTGAACGCGCACATGTCCTGCCGTGTAATCTGAGCGATCCAGAAGCCGTGGATGCCCTGCCCAAACAGGCGATCGAGGCAATGGGGGCAGTCGATATCCTTGTAAACAACGCAGGGATCACGCGGGACAACATCTTTATGCGCATGTCGGACGAGGAATGGCAGTCCGTGATCAACGTAAACCTGACCGCGACCTTCAAACTCTGCAAGGGCGTGATGCGGGGGATGATGAAATCGCGTTGGGGCCGGATTGTGAACATCAGCTCGGTTGTGGGGGCCACTGGCAACCCGGGGCAGGCAAACTATGCCGCGTCCAAGGCCGGTGTTGTGGGCATGTCCAAAAGCCTTGCCTACGAGGTCGCGAGCCGGGGCATCACGGTGAACGCCATTGCGCCGGGCTTTATCGCCACGGCAATGACGGACAAGCTGACCGATGACCAAAAGTCTGGGATCATGGGGCAAATTCCTGCCGGTCGCATGGGCGAAGCGCACGAAATTGCCGCCGCAACGCTGTATCTTGCCAGCCCCGAGGCGGCCTATGTCACGGGTACGACCTTGCACGTCAATGGCGGCATGGCCATGTTGTAGGCGCTAACACGCCGCGTATTGCCATCTTTACGGGATGTGCTATAGGCGGCGCAGATTCCGGCGGCAGGCCATGCAAATGGTCTGTTGCTTCACCGCCCCAAGGGGGCAAGACCAGAGCCCCGCTTGCACGGGGACACCACTTGGGGGCGCCAATATTTGCCCCGGCAAAACGAGGACAGTCATATGAGCGACATCGCCGATCGCATTAAAAAGATCGTTGTAGAGCACCTGGGTGTGGACGAAGAAAAGGTCAGCGAAAACGCGTCCTTCATCGATGATCTGGGCGCAGACAGCCTGGACACCGTGGAACTGGTGATGGCTTTCGAAGAAGAGTTCGGCATCGAGATTCCCGATGACGCGGCCGAAACCATCCAGACCTTCGGCGACGCAGTGGGCTTCATCTCGAAAGCCTCTTAATCATTCCGGGCAACTGCCCGACAAAACGGCGTTCTTTCGTGCGAAAGGGCGCCGTTTTTTTATGCGCGCATGATGCGCTCTTGCTTTGGCGGATTTGCGCGGACAGAGTTGTGCAAAACGACAAAACGTTCGGGCAGGACAATCCATGGGCAGACATGTGCCGACCATCAACACGGCGCGCGTGACTTTGCGCGCAATGCGACCCGGTGAATTCGACCGGTATGCCGAGATTTGGGCCATGCCCGAAGTCGCGCACTACATCGGCGGTGCACCCCGTGACAGGGACACGTCGTGGAAGGCGTTCTTGGGTATCGCTGGACACTGGCAGATTATGGGTTTCGGCAATTGGGGCATCGAAGAGCACGCGACCAAGCGTCTTGTTGGGCAGGTGGGCTTTTTCTATGGCGCCCGCGGTTTGGGCGAGGATTTTGATTCCGTTCCGGAAGCAGGCTGGGTTCTGGCACCAGAGGCGCAAGGCAGGGGCCTGGGGCTTGAAGCCACGCAGGCTGCGCATGAATGGTTTGATCGGGTCGTGACCGGGCCGCTGGTCTGCATGATCGACCTGGAAAACGAAGCGTCCGCCCGTATTGCCGAGAAGTTGGGTTACGAAAATACGCGCATCGCTGACAGTGAAGATGGCCCCATTCAATTGAAACTGCGTAAGTCGCCTCCTCAGATGTGATCCAATTGCGCGCCTTGCGGCGCACGACATTGTTCTTTTTTGCTGTTGCAGGCTTACCTACGCGAAGCGTTTTTCTGGGCAAGGTGCATGTTGGCGCGCGCGACGTCTCCGGCCATGTCCATCTGAAACGTTCCCCCGGAGCGTTTCCAAGATGATCTCGGTCCCCCCCGGCGATTTTCCTTGGCACGGTCCCGCCGATCCGCTTGCCCAGGCACAGCAAAGGTGGCTTTGAAGCGAAAGACCTGCGCCCGGTCGGGACTTGAACAGGGGTGTGCGGGCGCGGTAAGAGGCGATCCAGAAACGAGAGGGGCATGAGCAGATGCGCAGAGTTGTCGTGACAGGTCTTGGACTGGTGACGCCATTGGCGGACGGGGTCGAGGCAAGCTGGAGCCGTATTCTGGATGGACAATCGGGCGCGGGTCCGATCACGCAGTTCGATCCCGAGGGGCTCACCACAACATACGCCTGCGAAGTGCCCCGCGGGGACGGCACGGATGGCACGTTCAACGGCGATGCCTACATGGCACCCAAGGAACAGCGCAAGGTCGACACGTTTATCATGTTCGGTCTGGCTGCGGCCCAGCAAGCGGTCGAGGATGCTGGCTGGATGCCCGAGGATACCGAGAGCCTGGAACGCACTGGCGTTCTGATCGGGTCGGGGATCGGCGGTCTGAACTCCATCGCCAACACTGCCGTGATGATGGAAGAAAAGGGGCCGCGCCGCGTGTCCCCGTTCTTTGTGCCGGGAGCGTTGATCAACCTGATCTCGGGTCAGGTCAGTATCAAGTATGGTTTCAAGGGGCCGAACCATTCGGTTGTGACCGCCTGTTCCACGGGTGCCCACGCCATCGGCGACGCAAGCCGCTTGATTCAGCACGGTGATGCGGATGTGATGATCGCCGGCGGGGCCGAGGCGGCCATCTGCAAGATCGGCATTGCCGGGTTTAACGCTTGCAAGGCGCTGTCGACCAAGCGTGCCGACGATCCGCAATCTGCAAGCCGCCCCTATGACGAGGACCGCGACGGGTTCGTCATGGGCGAGGGCGCGGGCATCGTTGTGCTTGAGGAATATGAACACGCGGTCGCGCGAGGCGCCAAGATTTACGCCGAAGTCCGGGGCTATGGCCTGTCAGGCGACGCCTATCACATCACTGCGCCGTCCGAGGACGGTGAGGGCGGTGAGCGGTCGATGCGGGCTGCGCTGCGTAATGCGGGGCTGGAGCCGTCGGATATCGACTATATCAATGCGCATGGTACTTCGACCATGGCGGATACCATTGAACTGGGCGCGGTTGAGCGATTGCTGGGCAATCATGCAGCCAACGTGACCATGTCATCGACCAAGTCGGCAACCGGTCACTTGCTGGGGGCTGCGGGTGCGATCGAGGCCATCTTCTCGATCCTCGCGATCCGTGACCAGGTTTGTCCGCCGACCATCAACCTGGACAACCCGGCCGTTGAGACACCTGTTGATCTGGCACCCAATGCCAAGCGGGAGCGCAAGGTGGATGTGGCCCTCTCCAACAGCTTTGGCTTTGGCGGCACCAATGCCAGCGTGATCTTTGGAAAGGTCAGCTGATGTGGCGATCCATCGCCTCGAACGCGCTGACATTCCTGATCGTGGCCCTGTTCGTTGTCGGCGGACTGATCCTGTGGGGACGTGGTCAATATGAGGGGGCTGGTCCCCTGACCGAAGCGATCTGCGTTCAGGTGGATCGAGGGTCGAATTTTCGTCGTGTGAGCGCGGACCTCGAAGAACAAGGGGCGGTCACCCACGGCTGGATTTTCCGGACCGGGGCGGACTACGCGGGCAAGACAAGCGAGTTGAAGGCCGGGAGTTTCCTGGTGGAACCGCGCGCGTCCATGGAAGAGATCGTGGATGTTGTGACCCGTGGTGGCGCCAGTACCTGCGGCACCGAAGTGGTCTATCGCATCGGGGTGAACCGGCTGAGTGCACAGGTGCGGGAACTGGACCCTGCAACCAACCGCTTTGTCGAGCGGGCGGAGTTCCAGCCGGGTGAGGAAGACGCACCCGAGATCTATACGGAGGTGCGCGCGGCGCAGGACACGCGGTATCGTGTGGCGCTGGCCGAGGGCGTGACGAGCTGGCAGGTCGTGGATGCCTTGCGCAACATGGATGTGCTGGATGGTGAGGTGGCCGAGATCCCACCCGAAGGCGCGCTGGCCCCTGACAGTTATGAAGTACGTAGTGGTGACAACCGCGCAGATATTCTGGCGCAGATGGCAGAGCAGCAGGAGCTGTGGGTGTCTGCTGCATGGGAGGCCCGTGACGCAGAGTTGCCGCTGGAGAGCCCAGAGGACCTGCTGACCCTCGCTTCGATCATCGAGAAGGAGACAGGTGTGGCAGAGGAACGGCGTCAGGTAGCGTCGGTCTTTGTGAACCGGTTGAACCGTGGCATGCGCCTGCAGACGGACCCGACGGTGATCTATGGCATCACCAACGGGCAGGGTGTGCTTGGTCGCGGTCTGCGCCGGTCTGAGCTGCGCGCTGCGACGCCTTGGAATACCTATGTCATTCAAGGCCTGCCACCGACACCGATTGCCAATCCGGGACGTGAGAGCCTGATGGCTGCTGCACAACCCGATACCACAAACTTCGTGTTCTTTGTGGCGGACGGGACTGGTGGACACGCCTTTGCCGAGACGCTGGATGAGCACAATCGCAATGTCGCGCGGTGGCGTGAGATTGAGGCGGAGCGGGCAAACCAGTCGGATGATGGCTAGGGCGGACGACACGTCCGCCTTACGGGGCGCAAGGGTTCAATCGTAAGGTGGAGGCGTCCTCCGGCAGTTTGTCCCCACGGGGACAAACAAGTGTTGTTGTGGGGGATCAAGGGCTTACGCGTCGCGTTAACCACATCTTAACCAGTGAAGTAAGATTTTGTTAATCATACCGTACGGTTAGCGGGTGTTCCTCAAGTTGAATTCGCTTGACTTTGCGAACGGTCACACGTATAACTTGTGACAAGCTAGAAGAAGTGGGCAAGCGGCCCCGGGGTGACCCGGAGGTCGCTTTTCTATTTCGCTCGTGCGGAGCTATCCCAACGCATGAGAGGTCATATCACATGGCATTGATTACCCCGGAGGCTGAGGGCGACCGCAGCGAGGAGCTTGTCTCGTCGATGCAGGACACCCTGACGACTATGCGAAAGCACTTCAAAGCCTTCACAAGAAAGGCAGAGGCCGGGGAGGATGTGAAGGAAACTGAGGTGAACAGCCAGCTTGTGACTTTGAACAAGCTGATCGTGAACCTGGAAGGTATGGAGAGAAAGCTTGACGAATTTCGACAAGCCCGAACCGGCATCGCCCAGAACGGATATGCCTTCGACCTTGACCTTGCCCGAGCTGAAGTTCGGTGCGCGCTTGGTCGCCTCCGCGCCTGTGGAAGCGCAGGAACAGTTTCTGAGTGAGTTGGGAGAGGGCGCCTTGGGCGCCCTCCCTTTTCTGTTCGAGTTCTGGGCGATGGAGCATCAATTGCCGCCGGAGGGCGATTGGCGGTCCTGGGTGATCATGGGCGGGCGCGGCGCTGGCAAGACGCGCGCCGGGGCTGAGTGGGTCCGGTCCATGGTCGAGGGACCGATGCCGCTGGACAAGGGCAAGGCCAAGCGGGTTGCCCTGGTTGGCGAAACCATTGAGCAGGTCCGCGAGGTCATGATTTTTGGCGAGAGCGGGCTGCTGGTCTGCACGCCGTCTGATCGCCGCCCGAAGTTCCATGCGACGCGGAAGATGCTCGAATGGCCCAACGGGGCTGTCGCGACCATTCACACGGCCCATGACCCCGAGGGCTTGCGGGGACCGCAGTTTGATTGTGCCTGGGTTGACGAACTTGCCAAGTGGAAGCGTGGGCACGAGACCTGGGACATGCTGCAATTTGCGTTGCGGTTGGGCGATGATCCGCGTGTGTGCGTGACGACGACGCCCCGCAACGTGGATGTTTTGAAGGATTTGCTGGCGCAGTCATCGACTGTGGTCACCCATGCGCCGACCGAGGCGAATGCCGCCAATCTTGCAGGGTCGTTCCTGGAGGAAGTGCGTCGTCGCTATGCCGGGACGCGGTTGGGGCGGCAGGAGTTGGAAGGTATCTTGCTGAGCGATGCCGAGGGCGCGTTGTGGACCACGGCGATGCTGGATGCGGTGCGTCGGAAGCGGAAGCCGAAGCTGGATCGTGTGGTTGTCGCACTGGACCCGGCGGTGAGTGCAGGCCGCTCTTCTGACGCGTGCGGGATCGTTGTTGCGGGCGTGTCGATGGACGGGCCGCCGCAGGATTGGCGCGCTCATGTGATTGCGGATTGCACCGTGCAGGGCATGGGGCCCACGCAATGGGCGAAGGCGGCAATAGACGCGATGGACACGTACAACGCCGATCGGTTGGTGGCCGAGGTGAACCAGGGCGGGCAGTTGGTAAGCGAGGTGATCCGGCAGGTGGATCCGCTGGTATCGCTCAAGACCGTTCATGCCTCGAAGGGCAAGGTGGCGCGGGCGGAGCCTGTGGCCGCACTCTATGAGCAGGATCGGGTAACCCATGCCCTTGGCCTGGGCGATCTTGAGGACCAGATGACCCGCATGACCCGCGTTGGATATGAGGGCGAGGGATCGCCTGATCGGGTCGATGCGTTGGTCTGGGCGTTGCACGAGTTGATGATTGAGCCCGGGAATGTGTATCGGCGACCGGGTGTGCGGAGTTTGTGACGTCATTGCCTGTGGCGTCTTCCCCTCCGGGGGCGGTTTACTTGGCGAAATGAAGCAGGGGCGTGGCTCGTGCGATGAGGCGGTTCTTTTTGAGCCGCCTTTTTCTTTGGACGATGGGCCGGTTGGCCCCTTGGGATCAAAAGGAGACCCTTCGTGTTTGATTTCTTTCGGAACCGGGCTGTGGCGGAACAACCAGAGCAGAAGGCAAGCGCGACGGGGAAGGTCGTGGCCTGGCAAACAGGGGGTCGCGTGGCGTGAAGCCCGCGGGATGCGGTGTCTTTGACGCGCGCTGGTTTTTCCGGGAACCCGGTCGGGTTTCGGTCCGTCAAGTTGATTACCGAGGCGGCGGCGCTGCCCCTGGTGTTGCAGGATATGGAGCAGCGGTTTGAGACCCATCCGATCTTGTCGTTGATCAAGCGGCCCAATCCGGGACAGGGGCGGGCTGAGCTGCTGGAGGCGCTCTATGCGCAACTGCTGTTGTCCGGGAATGCTTATGTTGAGGCGGTGGCGGGTGAGAGCGGCGCGCCGTTGGAGTTGCATGTGCTGCGGTCGGATCGAATGTCTGTTGTGCCGGGCGCGGATGGCTGGCCGGTGGCCTATGAGTATGCCGTGGGCGGTGCCAAGCATCGGTTTGATGCCACGGGGTCGGTGAGCCCAATCTGTCATATCAAGAGCTTTCATCCGCAGGATGATCATTACGGCTTCTCGCCGATGCAGGCGGCAGCCATGGCGCTGGATGTTCATACGGCGGCGTCGCGCTGGTCAAAGTCCTTGCTGGACAATGCGGCGCGGCCTTCGGGGGCCATTGTGTATCGTGGGTCGGATGGGCAGTCGCAATTGTCGGGCGATCAGTATGATCGGCTGGTGAGTGAGATCGAGACCAACCATTCAGGCGCGCGCAATGCGGGGCGTCCGATGTTGTTGGAAGGCGGTCTGGATTGGAAGCCAATGGGCTTTTCACCCTCGGACATGGAGTTCCAGAAGACCAAGGAGGCTGCGGCGCGGGAGATCGCGTTGGCCTTCGGGGTACCGCCAATGCTGCTGGGTATTCAGGGTGATGCGACCTATGCCAATTATCAGGAGGCCAACCGGGCATTCTATCGTCTGACCGTGTTGCCATTGGCGAGCCGCGTGGCGGCTGCATTGGCCGAATGGCTTGGGGCGCATACGGGTGAGGATGTGGTGTTGGCCCCGGATCTGGATCAGGTGCCCGCCTTGTCGACCGAGCGGGATGCGCAGTGGGCGCGTGTGGCCGGGGCCGACTTCCTGAGCGTGACCGAAAAGCGCCGCCTTCTGGGCTTGCCTGCCGTGGCCGAGGACGCTGCGGATGGATGACGCGAAGCTTTGGGAAAAGTTTGCATGCGGTCCGGGCCTGAAGCTGGAGGCCCACGAGCGTCTGACCGAAGTGCATTTCGCCAATATTTCCAATCGCCTGGATCGGCTTGAGCAGCTGATGGAGCGGTTGGAGAAGCGGCTGTGGCTGACTGTTTATGGCGTTGTCGCCGTGGTGCTGGCGACCGGATTTCAATCGATCATGGCGGCGATACCCCACTAGTGGGCCGCATTGAGAAGGAGAATGCAGATGCAGGTAGAGACCGGTCTGGAGACGAAATTTGCGCGTTTTGGCGAAGGCGTCGAGGTGCAGGATGGCACGGTTATTGAGGGCTATGCGAGCCTGTTTGACGCCTGTGATCAGGGTGGCGATGTGGTGACGAAGGGGGCCTATGCGGCTGCCCTGAAGGCCATCGCTGCCGAAGGGCGCAACGTGAAGATGCTGTGGCAGCATGACCCGGCCTTTCCCATCGGCGTGTGGGACGAGGTGCGGGAAGATGCCAAGGGGCTGTGGGTGAAAGGGCGCTTGCTGCCCTCGATCGCCAAGGGCCGTGAAGCGGCGGAGCTGATTGGGGCGGGGGCCATTGATGGGTTGTCCATTGGCTACCGCACCGTAAAGGCCACGAAGAATGATAAGGGCCAGCGGCTCTTGACTGAACTGGAGCTTTGGGAAGTGTCCTTGGTGACATTCCCGATGCTGCCCAGCCCAAGGTCGAACGCCGTGACATCGAGGGCGAGAACATGCCTTGGCGGGTTGCTGGTGTATCTCGCCAAGCGGTGGCGGAAGTCCCCCGCGTTGGTGACCGCCCGATCTATGGCGGCACGCCTGCGGATGGGGCCGTGATCCAAGCGATTCAGGCCATGAACGCTTCCGGCAAAAAGGTTATGTTCTACCCCTTCAGCCTCATGGATCAGTTGGATGACAATGAGCTTCCCGACCCTTACGCACTGGATGACACCCAACAGCACTTGCCATGGCGAGGCAGGATTACCCTGTCACGAGCACCGGGCGTGGATGGATCGCCCGACGGCACCGCAACTGCCGAGACAGAGGTTGATGCATTCTTTGGTAATGTAACGGCATCCCACTTCAATACTCACGGAAGTTACAACTACACTGGCCCGCAGGAATGGACGTTGTCGCGGTTTATTTTGCACTACGCTGCATTGTGTCGTCAGGCAGGGGGGTCGACGCCTTCTGTATTGGGTTGGAGATGCGTGGTTTGACGCAAATTCGGGGCTCGGGTAACCAATTCTACGCCGTGCAGAAATTGCGGGATCTGGCGGCTCAGGTGCGCATCATCTTGGGTGCGGACACCAAGATCAGCTACGCTGCCGACTGGACGGAATATTTCGGATATCAGCCGCAGGACGGGAGCGGGGACCGCTATTTTCATCTGGATTCTCTGTGGGCAGATGAGAACATCGACTTCATCGGGATCGACAACTACATGCCGATTTCGGATTGGCGCGATGGCGAAGATCATGCCGACGCAGAGTGGCAGAGCGTCTACAATATCGAATATCTGCGCGCCAACATTGAGGGTGGCGAGGGCTACGACTGGTATTACCGATCGCAGGAAGCCGGCACCGCGCAGATAAGAACCTCAATCACGGATGGTGCGCACGACGAACCGTGGGTTTATCGGTACAAGGACATTCGCAACTGGTGGAGCAATGCGCACCACGAACGTATCGCGGGCGTGCGGTCAACAGCTCCTACACCTTGGGTGCCTGAATCGAAGCCAATCTGGTTCACAGAGCTGGGCTGTGCTGCCATCGACAAGGGCACAAACCAGCCAAACAAGTTTTTGGACCAGAAATCATCGGAAAGCAGCCTGCCGAAGTATTCGAATGGTGCGCGCGACGACCTGATCCAGAAGCAATACCTCAGAGCGATGCATTCGCATTGGCGGGATCCTGCGAACAATCCCATATCAACAGAATATGAAGCTCCCATGGTTGATATGTCTCGGGCTTTTGTCTGGGCTTGGGATGCAAGGCCGTATCCCTTCTTTCCAAATTCACTGCGCATTTGGTCCGATGGAGAGAACTACCCGCGTGGTCACTGGATCAACGGGCGCACATCGGGCCGGTCTTTGGCATCAGTTGTCGGCGAGATCTGCGAACGGTCCGGCTTACAGCACCATGACACATCTGAACTCTTTGGGTATGTACGTGGCTTCGTCGTTGATGATGTCACAGATGCGCGGGGGGCGTTGCAGCCGCTGATGCTACGGTTTGCTTTTGATGCAATCGAGCGTGATGGCGTTCTGAAGTTTATCTCGCGCTCTGGAAAAGGTGCGGTTGAACTACCGCCTGAAACACTTGCCATCCACTCTGATCTCAACGGCCGTTTGGAGCAGTCGCGCGAGTCTGAGGCCGAGTTGGCGGGGCGTGTGCGCGTTCGCTTTGTACAGACCGACGGGAACTTTGACGTGCTATCGGAAGAAGCAATTCTCGCGGACGATACCACGCATTCTGTCTCCACCAGCGAGGTTGCAATGGCGCTGACCCGTCCCGAGGGGCGGCAGGTGGCAGAGCGTTGGTTGACCGAGGCGCGGATCGCTCGCGAAGCCATCAAGCTTGCACTGCCGCCATCACAAATTGGCGTGGGCGCTGGTGACGTGATCGAAGTGACTGCCGATCAATCGGAAGGCGCTGGGCTTTATCGCGTGGATCGGGTGGAACATGGCCAGATGCAGTTGCTGGAAGCTGTGCGGATTGAACCAGAAGTGTATACACCGTCGGAACTGTCCGATGAGCTGGCAGGTGTCCGCGAGTTTGTTCCACCGGTTCCATTGACATCCGTGTTCATGGACTTGCCCTTGCTTACCGGGGATGAGGTGGAGCATGCACCACATCTGGCCGTGACAGGCTCACCTTGGCCGGGTGGCGTCGCGGTGTATCAGTCGCCGTCTGACTCTGACTTTGTGCTCAACACGGTGATTGCGGCCCGGGCAAGTATCGGTTTTCTGAATTCGCCGTTGCCGCGTGCTGTGCCCGGGTTGATGGACCGCGGTGCACCACTTGATGTGAAAATGATCCATGGGACACTGCAGTCGATTCCGGAGGCCGCGTTTCTGAGTGGTGGAAATCTTGTGGCCGTTGGAGACGGGTCGCCGGACAACTGGGAGCTGATTCAGTTCAAGGACGCCGAATTGATTGGGCCGAACCAGTATTTGCTGTCCAACAGGCTGCGCGGCCAAGCTGGAACTGATGCCTATATTCCGACAGAATGGCCAGTCGGCTCTTGGTTTGTGCACATGAACGGTGTTCCGTCTCAGATCAATTTGCTTCGTTCATTGCGCAGGATCTCACAAACCTTCGGAATTGGACCGTCCAGACGCAGCTATGATGACCCCTCATATACGGAAACCATTCACGCTTTTAACGGGAACGGATTGCGGCCTTATGCACCGGTTCATCTGAAGCTTGCCGGTAATGGCACGAGCGTTGATGTCGGGTGGGTTCGTCGCACGAGATTGGATGGTGATGGTTGGGACTTGCCCGAGGTGCCGCTGGCTGAAGAAACAGAGAGCTATACAGTTCGGGTAGGCGCGCTTGGGCAAGTTGTTCGCGAAGTTGTCGTATCAGAGCCATCTTGGACATACACCGGTGCCTTGCGGCAGGCCGATGGGCTTACTGGAGACTTCGAAGTCTCTGTGGCTCAGAACTCTGCCCGATTTGGGCCAGGGCCTTTCAAAACAGCGATCTGGTCTGAATGACTTAGCAGCCCAAACAGAGCCATGCCACCGGTGACATTTGCGTGGCATCAACTGCATTGAAGCCTGGCCATTGACCGAGCCTGCGTGGGCTTGGTCAACTGATCCAGTTTTGAGATGGGACACATCACGGGTTTGCGTTTGGAGAAAAGGCCTTAAGTAGGATAGGGAGAACCCGAAAGGACACTTTATGGCTGACCTACGCACAAACGTCGCTTCGATTGATCCAGTTTGGGACCAAATTACAGAAGAGGCGCGCCAAGCTGTTTCTGACGAACCGTTGATCGGCGGCTTCGTGCACGCCTGCATTCTGCATCACAAATCTGTTGAAAAAGCGCTGTCTTATCGGATCGCGGCCAAGCTGGCATCGAACGAGATGTCCATGGTTGTCGTGCGCGAGATTGTAGAAGAAGCCTACCAGAAGTCACCGGCGCTGGTAGAGGCCGCTCGGGCAGACCTGGTCGCTGTTTATGAACGGGATCCTGCTTGCCACCGGTTGCTTCAGCCCATCCTGTACTTCAAGGGATATCAGGCGATGCAGGCGTATCGCGTGGGCCACTTTCTTTGGCAGGAAGGTCATACCGATCTCGCCTATTTTTTCCAGATGCGTGTGTCCGAGATATTCGGTGTAGACATTCACCCAGCTGCCCGCATCGGCAAGGGAATCATGATCGATCACGCTCATTCCATCGTGATTGGTGAAACCGCTGTGGTGGGTGACAACGTATCCATGTTGCATTCTGTCACGCTGGGCGGAACCGGCAAAGAGGAAGAGGACCGACACCCCAAGATCGGCGATGGCGTTCTTATTGGTGCTGGTGCCAAGGTGCTTGGAAACATTCGGGTCGGCAACTGCAGCCGAATTGCCGCGGGTTCTGTGGTTTTGGAAGAGGTCCCGCCGTGCAAGACAGTTGCTGGCATTCCGGCTCGAATTGTGGGCGAGGCGGGCTGTGATCAACCATCTGTCTCGATGAACCACATGCTAGGCAAGGACCAGTAAACCAAGCATATTCACCGGTGCTATCCTTATTCACTAGGTCGCACCGAACACGAAAAAGCCCCGCCTGGTTGATCCCAGGCGGGGCTTTTTCGTGTTCTGATGCCAATGCGTTTAGGCGAGCATGGCCAAGGGGTTTTCCAGATTGTCCACAATCGCTTGCAGCAATTGGGCCCCCAGCGCGCCATCGATCACGCGGTGGTCGACGGAAAGGGTGACGGACATCACGGTTGCCACCGCCAGTTCCCCATCCTTGCCGACTACGGGCTTTTTGACACCCGCACCGACGGCCAGGATCGCGCCATGGGGCGGGTTGATGACCGCATCGAAATTGTCGATGCCGAACATGCCGAGGTTCGAGATGGCAAAGCTGCCGCCCTGATACTCGTGCGGAGCCAGCTTGCGGTCGCGGGCGCGACCGGCCAGGTCCTTCATCTCTGCAGAAAGTGCTGACAACGATTTCTGATGTGCGTCTTGTAGCACCGGTGTGAAAAGTCCGCCGTCGATGGCTACTGCAACCGCAACATCTGACGGAGTGAGCTTCAGCACTTTGTCGCCTGCCCAAACAGCGTTCGCATCAGGCACTTGTTGCAGCGCCAGTGCGCAGGCTTTGATGATAAAATCGTTCACCGACAATTTCACCCCGCGCTCAGACAGCTGCCCATTTAGGGTGCTGCGGAATTCCAGCAGTGCATCCAGCTTGATATCGCGCCGGAGGTAGAAGTGTGGGACTGTCTGCTTGGCTTCCGTGAGCCGCGCAGCAATGGTTTTACGCATCCCGTCGAGCTTGATCTCTTCGTATTCGCGACCCTCGTACATCTTCGCAATGGCGTCGCTGATGGGGCCTGCCGGGGCCGTCGCAGCCGGTGTGGCTGCTGCTGTCGGTGGTGCAGCTTGCACTGGAGCAGCCTCCGCCTGTTCGACGTCCGCCTTGACGATCCGACCATGCGGCCCGGACCCTTTGATCGCACTCAGGTCGAGCCCTTTCTGTGCCGCAATGCGTCGCGCAAGCGGGGACGCAAAGATACGGGTTCCGTCGTTACTCTTCGGCGCAGACGGAGCAGGTGCCGCGGCTACCGCAGCTGCAGGTTCGCTGGCAGGAGCTTCAATGGGAGCTGGCTCGGCAGGTGTCGGTGCGGTGCTTGCGCTGCCAATATCATCTGCGCTCTCACCGTCTTCCAGCAATACGGCGATGGGAGTGTTGACCTTCACACCTTCGCTGCCTTCAGCCACGAGAATCTTGCCGACAACACCTTCGTCGACGGCTTCAAATTCCATGGTCGCTTTGTCGGTCTCGATCTCGGCCAGCAGGTCGCCGGATGATACGGTGTCCCCTTCCTTTACCAGCCATTTCGCAAGTGTGCCTTCCTCCATGGTCGGAGACAGCGCGGGCATGAGAATTTCTGTCGGCATGTCTGCGGCTCCTTAGCGGTAGGTGACTTGCTTGACGGCTTCGATCACCTCGGCAGTGGTGATCAGCGCGTGCTTTTCAAGGTTGGCGGCATAGGGCATCGGCACGTCCTTGCCCGTGCAGTTGATAACCGGCGCATCAAGATAGTCGAACGCCTGCTGCATGATGACAGAGCTGATGTAGTTGCCGACAGAGCCTTGGGGCCAGCCCTCTTCCACGGTCACGCAGCGATTTGTCTTCATCACCGAATTGATGATCTTGCCGGTGTCCATCGGGCGCAGGGTGCGCAAGTCGATGACCTCCGCGCTTATTCCTTCCTCGGCCAGCTTGTCGGCGGCTTCCAGAGCGTATTGCATGCCGATGCCGAAGGACACGATGGTCACATCATCACCCTCGCGCCAAATGCGGGCCTTGCCGAAGGGCACAGTGAAATCGTCCATATCCGGCACATCGAACGTGCGACCGTAGAGGATTTCGTTTTCCAGGAAGATCACCGGATTGTTGTCGCGGATTGCTGTCTTCATCAGACCTTTGGCGTCCGAGGCCGAATAGGGCATGACGACCTTCAAACCGGGCACCTGCATGTACCACGCTGCATAATCCTGAGAGTGCTGAGCACCCACGCGGGCTGCGGCTCCGTTGGGACCACGGAACACCATGGGGGCTCCCATCTGGCCGCCGGACATATACAGCGTCTTGGCGGCTGAGTTGATGATCTGGTCAATCGCCTGCATGGCGAAGTTGAAGGTCATGAACTCGACGATTGGTCGCAACCCGCCGAACGCAGCACCAACGCCGATCCCGGCAAAGCCGTGTTCAGTGATCGGCGTGTCGATCACACGCTTCGCACCGAATTCGTCCAGCAATCCTTGGGATACCTTATAGGCACCCTGGTACTCGGCCACTTCCTCGCCCATCAGGAACACGGTGTCATCAGACCGCATTTCTTCTGCCATTGCATCGCGCAAGGCTTCACGGACGGTCTGTTCCTTCATGGCAGTGCCTTCGGGCCAGTCGGGCGTCAGGTCAACCTGCGGTGCGGCAGGCGCCGCAGCGGCAGCAGGCGCAGGGGCTTCAGCCGCGGGGGCGGCTTCGGCTGCCGGGGCAGGGGCGGCAGATACGTCGCCGACCTCTTCACCTTCTTCGACCAGAATGGCGATGGGGGTGTTCACTTTCACGCCCTCGGTGCCTTCTGCGATCAGGATCTTGCCTACGATCCCCTCATCGACCGCTTCGAACTCCATCGTCGCCTTGTCGGTCTCGATCTCGGCCATGATGTCACCGGACGACACCGTATCGCCCTCTTTCACCAACCATTTTGCAAGCGTGCCTTCCTCCATCGTGGGGGACAGGGCGGGCATGAGAATTTCGGTTGCCATAAGTCTCGTCTCCCCTCAGGCGTAAATATCTGTCCAAAGCTCGTCGAGCGCGGGCTCGGGGCTTTCCTTCGCAAACTCGGCCGAGGCGTTCACGATTTCCTTGATTTCCTTGTCGATGGCCTTCAGGTCATCCTCGGTCGCATGCTTGCCGGTCAGCAACATGGACCGCACCGCCTCGATCGGATCACGCTCGTCGCGCATCTTCTGCACTTCCTCGCGGGTGCGGTACTTGGCCGGGTCAGACATCGAGTGGCCGCGATAGCGATATGTCTTGATCTCAAGGATATACGGCCCCTTGCCCGCGCGGCAGTGCGCCACGGCCTTCTGACCAGCCGCCTTGACCGCCAGCACATCCATGCCGTCCACTTCCTCGCCGGGAATGCCGTAAGCTGCCCCACGCTCCCAATAGCTGGGCGATTTGGTCGACCGCTTGGTCGAGGTGCCCATGGCGTACTGGTTGTTCTCGATGACGAAGACGACCGGCAGGTCCCACAGTTCGGCCATGTTATAGGCCTCATAGACCTGGCCCTGGTTCGCTGCCCCATCTCCGAAATAGGTAAAGGTGACGCGCCCGTTTTCCTTGTACTTGTCAGCAAAGGCGAGGCCCGCACCAAGTGGCACCTGCGCGGCAACGATCCCATGACCGCCATAGAAGTGCTTCTCTTTCGAGAACATGTGCATGGAGCCGCCCTTGCCCTTGGAGTAGCCGCCCTCGCGACCCGTCAACTCGGCCATCACACCGTTGGGGTCCATGCCACAGGCCAGCATATGGCCGTGATCGCGATAGGACGTGATACGCTTGTCGCCTTCTTCGGCCGCAGCCTCCAGCCCCACCACCACGGCTTCCTGCCCGATGTAGAGGTGGCAAAACCCACCAATCAGACCCATGCCATAAAGCTGACCGGCTTTTTCTTCGAAGCGGCGGATCAACAACATGTCGCGGTAGTAGCCCTGCAGCTCCTCCGCTGACACATTCGGTTTCGTTTGGGCTTTGCGCGCGGCCATAGTTGTGACCTCCCTGACAAGGAATAGTTTAGCGTTAAACTATCCCCTACAGGATTCGCGCACGTGACGCGAGTGCCAATCTGCCGCAAGGGCAACTTGTGTTGAAAATAGCGGTTTTCCCGGGCTCAGCGGATGACGATTTCGTCGCTGCGCAACATGCCCAAGATGCTGCGGGCCTGTTCGTCCAGCAGGTCAAGGTCCAGATAATCATCCGACAGACGCTTGGTAAGGTTTTCCATCTCGGCCACTTGGGTCTGGACTTCAGCCAATTGACGCGACAGGTCCCGCGCTTCTGCTTCAATCTCGGCACGGCGGAAAAGGCCAAAGTCCCCCTGCACGGCGGCAAAGGTGAAATAGATCGCCAAGGCGAACGTAATCGAGAAGAAGATAAATGTGCCCACGGCGGGGCGCGCTGTACGGGTCATGTGAAACTACTGCCTTTGATCCCACCTCTCTGGGCGGTTTCAAACACTATGCCACAGGTGATTCGCGCTGTGAATCCCTTTTGTTTAAAAGGTTTAGTGTTTTCCCATCAATTGGGCGGCAATCCGCGTTGTCAGCCCGCGCGGGGATATGCGCGGAAGAAAGGCTAAGACCTTGTTCATTGCACCCGGCACTACGATCCGTTTGCCGATCCGGGCCTGCAACCATCCGGCCTCGGCCACGTCATTGGCTTTCATGGGTTTTCCCATTTCCAGCAGGCGGACGCCTTTCATATCTGCATCCTCGAAGAAGTTCGTGGCAGTTGCCCCGGGGCAGAGCGCGGTCACGGTCACTGTGGACCCCCGCAATTCTTCAGCCACCGCTTCGGACAGGGAAAGAACGTAAGCCTTGGTGGCGTGATACACCGCCATATGCGGACCGGGGCTAAATCCGGCCACAGAGGCCACGTTCAGGATACGCCCCTTGGGCAAACCCTGCATGTGCGGGATTGCCAGCTTCATCAACCGCGTCAACGCCAGCATGTTCACGTTGATCGAGGCCAGCTCGCGCTCCCACCCCTGACCGGCGTCGAACGGGCCGTTGTAGCCAAGGCCTGCATTGTTCACGAGCACATCGATCTCACGCCCCTCGGTCGCCTCGGACCAGAGCCGGTCCGCTTCCGCCATGTCCGAAAGGTCGGCGGGGATGACGACGGCCTCAACCCCGTGGTTGCGTGCCTCTTCGGCGACGGCATCCAGCTTCTCCTTTGAGCGTGCGGCCAGGATCACGTCCCGGCCTTCCTTGGCCGCAATGCGCGCGAATTCCACGCCCAATCCTTCGGATGCGCCGGTGATCAGTGTCCAGGCCATGTGGTGCCCCCCATTCAATGCAGATCGATGGGGCATCATATGGGCCAAGGCGCGTCTGCGCCAACCGGAAGGCTCTGACTATTGAGTGAGCGCTGCGACCCCGGGCAACTCCTTGCCCTCCATCCATTCAAGGAATGCGCCGCCGGCGGTCGAGATATAGGTGAAGTCATCGGCAACACCGGCCTGATTCAGCGCGGCCACCGTGTCCCCACCGCCCGCAACGGTCACGAGCTTTCCTGCCTTGGTCAGAGTGGCCGCCGCCTTGGCTGCCGCCATCGTTGCCGTGTCGAACGGTGCGATTTCAAAGGCACCAAGGGGGCCGTTCCAGATCAGGGTTTCCAAATCGTCAAAGCACCGTGCGATGGTCTCTGCTGCTGAATCGCCTGCATCCAGTACCATCTGGTCATGCGCAAGCTTAGTGTCTTGCCCAAGGGCAATCACCTCATGGTCAGCACCGGCCTTGAACTCACGCGCGACACGTCCGTCCATTGGCAAGATCACGGTGCAGCCTGCATCCTTGGCCGCTGCCATGATGTCCCGCGCCGTATCGTGCAGATCGGCCTCTTGCAGTGACGCCCCCAGGTCTGCGCCCTGGGCCGCAATGAACGTGTTCGCCATGCCGCCGCCGATGATCAGCACGTCGATCTTCTTCACGAGGTTCTGGAGCAGGTCCAGCTTGGTCGACACCTTGGCCCCGCCGACAACCGCTCCGACGGGACGCTTCGGGTTGGACAAGGCCGCCTCCAACGCCTCCAGTTCCGCCTGCATCAATCGGCCCGCGCAGTTCGGCAGAAGGTGGGCCACGCCGGTGGTCGAGGCATGTGCCCGGTGCGCCGCTGAAAACGCGTCATTGCAATAGATGTCGCCAAGAGTGGCAAGGAATTGCGCCATCTGCGGGTCGTTGGCTTCTTCCATGGGAGTGAAGCGCGTGTTCTCGACAAGGATCACCGCATTGGCGGGCTGCGCATCAATCCAGTCCCGGCTGGGACGTTCGACAAATGTGACTGGGCAGCCAAATGCCTCTTCAAGGGCAGGGACGAGCGGTTGCAGCGACATGTCCGGGTTGGGCTGACCCTTGGGGCGTCCAAAATGGGCCAGCAGCACTGGGCTGCCGCCCTTGGCGCGGATGTCGGTGATGGTTGGGACGATCCGCTCGATGCGGGTGGCATCGGTGACGCGGCCGTCTTCCATGGGCACGTTGATGTCCACGCGGGTCAACACGCGCTTGCCCGAAAGGTCCATATCATCCAGCGATTTCCAGCCCATGTCGCGCACTCCTTTGCCTCTGCGTTGGCCCTTGCATCGCGGCAAATGCACCTCGGGTCAACCGGGTGACTTGTCCCTGCGTGCCCACCGGCTTAGGTAGGTGCCCAAACAAAATGGAAAGAGGCACACATGGCCGAGATCAAAGACCCAGAAAACACGATCCTGATGGAACTCAAGGGCGGCACTGTCACCATCCAGCTGCTGCCCGACGTGGCCCCCAAGCACGTGGAGCGGATGAAAGAACTAGCGCGGGCCGGTGAGTATGACAACGTCGCTTTCCACCGCGTGATCGACGGCTTCATGGCGCAGACGGGTGACGTGCAGCACGGCGACATGGAAGACGGGTTCAACATCCGCATGGCAGGCACCGGCGGGTCGGACAAGCCGGACGTTCCGGCGGAGTTTTCCAAGATCCCACACGCCCGCGGTTCGCTGGGTGCTGCGCGTTCGGCCAATCCCGACAGCGCCAACAGCCAGTTCTTCATCAACTTCAAGGACAACGATTTCCTCAACGGTCAGTACACCGTGTACGGCCAGGTGACCTCGGGCATGGAACACGTGGATGCCATCACGCGCGGCGAGCCACCTGCCGAGCCTGACCGGATGATCAGCGTGAAGGTGGCCGCCGATGTGGCGTAAC